>DATKLM010000208.1:0-3523 GCA_035542415.1 Spirochaetia bacterium | reverse complement strand
GCGCCTCCTCCTTATTACGAACTCCGACTGGACCTACACGCGCGCCATGCTGAGCTACGCCCTGGACAAGCTCCTGCCGGGATCCATGAAGTGGAGGGAGCTCTTCGACCTCATCATCGTGGAAGCGAGAAAGCCGGGATTTTTCTCCGCCCGCCAGGCCCTGTACCGCGTGATCGACGAAGAGCAGGGACTCCTCCGCACGCACCGGGGACCACTGGAGCCGGGGAGTGTCTACGCGGGCGGAGACGCGCAGCTCGTGGAATCCAGCCTGGGCATTTCGGGCGCTGAGATCCTGTACCTCGGCGACCACCTCTTCGGCGACGTGCACGTGAGCAAGGAGATGCTGCGCTGGCGCACGGGGCTCATCCTTCGGGAGATGGAGTCCGAGATGCAGGCCATGGAGAAGTCCCGGGACACGGAGGCCGAGCTCCGGGATCTCATGGTCCAGAAGACCCAGCTGGACAGCAGGTTCGCCCAGCTCCGCCTGGAGCGCCAGCGCCTGCAGAACCACTACGGTCCCAAGCCCGCGGCCGCCTCCGCGGCGGACCTGGAAGCTTCCATCCGCGGCCTCACGGAGGAGAGCCAGCGGCTGGACGCGAAGATCGCGCCGCTTGCCAAGTGCTCGGGGGAGATGGGCAACGCCACCTGGGGGCTCCTCATGCGCGCCGGAAACGACAAGAGCCTCTTTGCGCGCCAGGTGGAGCGCTACGCGGACGTCTACACCTCGCGGGTGTCGAACTTCCTGGCCCAGACGCCCTTTGCCTACCTGCGGGCCGCTCGCGGCTCACTGCCGCACGACGACTAGGCACGCAGGGCAGGACGCCGCCCGTCGTTGCCGGGCCCTCCCTGTCAGTCCAGCGCCCCCACCGTGATGTTGACCGCGTCCAGGTCCGTGGTGGAGGCGAAGCCGGCGCGCTGAAGCTCCTTCATGGAAAGCCGCAGCCACGCGCCGAAGGATCCGGCGGAAGTGACGTCCGGGTCCATGGATTCGGCCCTGCCGTATCCAAGCTTCTCTGACGCTGGCAGAAGGATGTTCTTTGCGGCCCAGCAATCCAGGGCCACCGGGTCGCGGCCTGCCGCGATGATGTTCGTCTGGACCGCATCCGAATAGCGCGTGCGCGGCCCGCGGCCCGGAGCCGCGTTGATCCAGATGGCGTCGATGACGTTCAGGACGGGAAGACGGGTCTGCGCCATCTCGGTGCCCATGCCGCCGGCTCCCACGCTTCCGTGGGCGCTGTGCCGCGTGAGCTTGTCCGAGCCCACCCCCATGTAGTGCTTCACGCTCGCCGTGACCCCGTAGATCATGTGGGACTTCAGCACGGGAACGTTGATGACCTTCAGCCGCTCGGAATCGTAACTGTTGGACGCCGGATCCCAGATCCCTTTCTTGAAGCTGATGTGCGTGGACCACGGAGTATCGAACTTCGGGTAGGAGACGATGATACCTGTCTGGGGAGAGGGGAAGGAATCCACGACGTACCCGCTGCGGGCATCGCCGTCGGAATACTCACCGACCTGGGTCGTCGTGATCCGGTCCCACGAAGCGGTGGACACCCGGAAGCGCGGAGAAAACAGGTCCGCCACCTTCTGCATGGACTGCGACGTGTCCAGCGCGTTGTTCGCTTTCCAGTCCAGGCTTCCTCCCCGGCCCGCGGATCCGTACTGGGCCTGGCCGTTGTCCGCGATGACGATCTCCCCCATGAAGCCGCCGGGGCGCTTCACGATGCTGTCGATGATGGACTTGACCAGGTCAGTGTTCGTGCCGCCCCGCTCATTCCACTGGCTGTTGACCTTGATGATCACCACGTCCGCGGGTCCGATCAGGGAAGAGAAGGAAAGTCCCTTCTGCTCCATGAGCTGGATGAGACGCTGGAAGTCAGCATCAGCCCCCGTCGTCCCCTGCACCGCAAAGATGTCGGAGAACGTCGTTGCCGGGAGCTGTCGCGCAGTGAGCTGCAGGGAGATGGTCCTGGCTTCCGCCCGTGAAGCGCCCCGCACGAGCATGCTCACTGCCGGAGCCGCTGCAGCGGCGATCAGGGAAGACACTGCCAGGAACAGGAGGAACCTCTTCCATGGGCCCTCTCGCAGGGCCGCGCGGCGGCTTCCTGCCCACGGCAGGACCGTCGGCAACGCCAGCGTTCCCAGCCACGCGGACGCGTTTGCCATGGCCGCCCTCTGGCAGGGATACGCCGCGCGTGACGGCTTCATTCCCGTCCTGAAAAGCAGCCACAGGAGACTGGCAATGCCGACCAGGAAGAATCCCAGGACGTGACCCCGTGTGACGCGTGCGTGCCAGTGGTCATTTCCGTGTTCGCGCATGGTGGTCCTCGATGGACTTCATGAACCTGTCCAGGTCAACGAGCGGCACCGTCCCGTCGAAGCCTGAGAAGACCCCGCTGGAGGCGATGGCGGTTGCCGCCCGGATGAATCCGGTCCAGGCTGCGCGCGCAAGCGCGGAGCCTACGCTGATCCGCCGGACGCCCAGGGAAGCGAGGTCCGACACAGTCAGGCCGACGTTCGAGCTCATCAGGACGTTCACCGGCTTCGGCGAAACGGCATCCACCACCGCCTTGATTGCCTCCCGGGACTTCAGGCCCGGTGCAAAAAGCACGTCAGCTCCCGCCTCAGCGTACGCCTGCAGCCGCAGGATCGATTCTTCGAAAGGGTGGGGGTGCCCGACGAGGTGGCACTCGGCGCGGGCCGTCAGCAGGACCCCGGTCCGGGAAGAGTCGATGGCGCTGCGGGCGGCCTTGAGTCTCTCTACGGCTACAGGGATGTCATACAAAGGCTTCTTCGGATCTCCCGTCGAATCTTCGATGGAAAGGCCCGCCACTCCCGTGTCGATGCACCGCAGGACATTCTCAGCGACTCCTTCCGGGGTGGAGGAGAAGCCTGCCTGGAAGTCAGCGTTCACGGGCAGGACGACCGCGAAAATGATGTCCAGGATGTTTTCAAGGGCCATCTCCGCCGTCACCGCTCCGTAGTCAGGCAGGCCGCGGGAGAGGGCAAACCCGGCGCTCGTCGTTGCCAGGGCCTTGAATCCCATGTGCTGGAGGTAGAGAGCCGACCCGGCGTCCCAGGGATTCGGTATGACGAAGCAGCCCGACTCGTGGAGGCGCCGAAACTCGGCGCGCCGGTCGGCGATCTCCTTCTCACCGGGCCTGGGTCGGAATTGCGCTGGCGCTGGACTCATGCACCCAGCGTAGGAGAAGCGGCTGTTTTTTTCAATGTCCAGACGTCACGATCCCGAACGTTATTATTGTAGAGGAGGCCTGAACGCATGGCAAAGGTGGTTGTTTTCAACATGGTGACCCTGGACGGGTACTTCTGTGACCCGAACGGAGACATGAGCTGGGCCCACGCCCACGACGACGAGTGGCTGACGTTTGTCGAAGGCAATGCGAAGGGCGATGCGGTGCTGCTCTTCGGACGCGTCACGTACCAGATGATGGCGAGCTACTGGCCCACGCCCCTGGCGGCGAAGAATGATCCGCTCGTTGCCGAGCGGATGAACTCGTATCAG
>DATKLM010000207.1:0-13294 GCA_035542415.1 Spirochaetia bacterium | reverse complement strand
GAGGTTCTTGCCGATGTCGTGGAGGTCTCCCTTGACGGTGCCGAGGAGCATTTTGCCGATGGGCTTCACCCCGGCCTTCACGAGCTCGGGCTTCAGGATGTCCATGCTGGCGTTCATGGCGCGCGCGGCAATGAGGACCTCGGGGATGTAGATCTCATTGCATTTGAACCGCTGGCCGACCTTGTCCATGCCGTCGAGGAGGCCCTTGTTCAGGATGTCACCCGCGCCGTTCTTCTCCGCGAGAAGCGCGGAGGTCAGCTCCTTCGCCCGGGGGGCGTTGCCCTTCTGGATCGCCTCTGAGAGCTCTTGAAACGTTGCCAATGGGATCCTCCTCTGCGGTGCGTGAATGCTTCATAAAAATGCATGAAGCGAATGAAATACCGCGGTTGCCAGATGGTGCTGGAAGTGATACTCTGGAAAAACATTCTGATTCAGGAGTATCCCCGTGTCAAGAGGACGCCCGGAAATCAACCGTGAACGGTGCAAGGGCTGCACTCTCTGCGTGAGCGCGTGTCCTGAAAAGATCCTCGCCATGTCGAAGAATGAGTTCAACCGCCAGGGCCTTCCCTTTGCCGTCTGTTTCGACGAAGCTCGGTGCACCGCGTGCCTGTCGTGCGCCATCATCTGTCCGGACAGCGCCATCAGCATCTACCGGATAGCCGCGGCGGCGGGGGAGTAGTCATGGCAGTGATTCTCATGAAGGGCAACGAAGCCATCGGAGAGGCCGCCATCATCGCCGGCTGCCGCCACTACTTCGGCTATCCCATCACGCCCCAGAACGAGCTTCCCGCGTACATGGCGCTGCGGCTTCCCAAGGTGGGCGGCACATTCATCCAGGCGGAGAGCGAAGTGGCGGCCATCAACATGGTGTTCGGCGCCGCCGCGGCGGGCGCCCGGGCCATGACCTCATCATCATCCCCCGGTGTCAGCCTGAAGATGGAAGGCATCTCCTACCTTTCGGGAGCAGAGCTTCCCGCCGTGGTGGTCAACATGATGCGGGGAGGCCCCGGCCTGGGCAACATTGCCGGCGCGCAGGGGGACTATTTCCAGGCCGTCAAAGGGGGAGGCCACGGAGACTACCGCTGTATCGTGCTCGCCCCCAGCACGGTGCAGGAGCTCGCCGACCTCACCGTGAAGGCGTTCGATCTCGCGGACAGGTACCGCATGGTGGTGATCCTTCTCGGAGACGGGTTCATCGGCCAGATGTCGGAGCCCGTCGTCATGCCTGGCCCGTCGGGGGAAACCTTCGACAAGAGCTCGTGGACCCTCAGCGGCGCCAAGGGGAGGGACCCGCACCTCATCGCTTCCATGAGGCTGAATCCGGAGGACGCGCTGGCCAGGCTCAATCTCCGGCTCCAGGCCAAGTACCGGGAGATCGAGGAAAAAGAGCCGCTTGTTGAGGAGGCGGACGTTTCTGATGCGGACTACCTTCTCTGCGGCTTCGGGCTGGCGGCGCGCATCTGCCGGTCCGCGGTGACGGCGCTGCGGAAAGACGGCCTGCGGGTCGGCCTTGTGCGGCCCATCACGCTGTGGCCGTTTCCTTCGAAAGCGCTCGTCCGCTCCGCCGCGGGAAAAAAGAAGGTCCTTGTCGTGGAGATGAACTCCGGCCAGATGGTGGAGGACGTGAAGCTCGCCCTGGGCTCGTCCATCCCCGTGGATTTCTACGGGACCATGGGAGGCCTGACGCCCACCGTGGATGCTGTCGCTGAAAGGATCAAGGCCTATGCCGGTTGAAGCCATCACCGAAAAGCTCGTCTACAAGAGGCCGGAATCACTTGCCGACGTCCCGAACCACTACTGCCCGGGCTGCGGCCACGGAATCATCCACAAGCTTTTAGCGCAGTGCATCGACGAGCTTCATATCCGGGAATCTACCATCCTGGTGGCTCCCGTCGGCTGCTCCGTGCTCGCCTACAACTACATCCTCGCGGACGGATGCGAGGCAGCCCACGGCCGGGCGCCCGCGGTCGCCACGGGGATCAAGAGAGTCCATCCGGACCGCATCGTCATTTCCTACCAGGGAGACGGGGACCTCCTGGCCATCGGGACCGCGGAGACCATTCACACGGCCAACCGCGGGGAGAAGATCACGGTGATCTTCGTGAACAACGCCATCTACGGGATGACCGGCGGCCAGATGGCGCCGACGTCCCTGCAGGCGCAGAAGACCAAGACGTCGCCGTACGGGAGAAACCCGACGGAGGCCGGGTTCCCCATCCGCGCGTGTGAGCTCCTGAACACCCTGGAAGCGCCGGTCTTCATCGAGCGGTGCTCCGTGAGCTCCGTCAAGAACGTCCTGCGCACCAAGAGGGCGCTCATGAAAGGCCTGAAGAACCAGGTGGAGGGGAAGGGCTACTCGTTCATCGAGATCCTCTCCATGTGTCCCACCGGCTGGGGCCTGGAGCCCCGGGAGGCGGCGTCCTGGGTGGACTCGGACATGGTTCCGTACTTTCCGCTGGGCAACATCCGCGACAGGTAGGAGGAGCCGTGTACGAAGGTATCTTCATTGCGGGCTTCGGCGGGCAGGGGGTCATTCTTGCCGGCCGGATCATCTGCCTTGCCGCGATGGGGGAGGGGAAGCACGTCTCGCACATTCCCTCCTACGGCGCGGAGATGCGGGGCGGGACGGCCAACTGCTCCGTCGTCGTTTCGGATGCCGACATCGCCTCTCCGCTCGTGCCGCAGCCGTCGGCGTGCATCGTCCTCAACACTCCGTCGCTGATCAAGTTCCAGCCCATCGTCAGGCCGGGCGGGCTCCTGATCTGGAACACCTCCCTGATCGACATGGTCCCCGACCGCGGCGACATCGAGATCCTGGGCGTGGCCGCGAACGAAATCGCGGAGCGGGCGGGATCGTACAAGGCGGCGAACATGGTGGCCGTGGGAGTGCTCTTGAAAAAGAAGCCGTCCATCGCGTCCGTTGATTCGGTTGCCGCCTGCCTGGACTCCGCGGTCTCCGCGCGTCATCGCGAGCTGAACGAGATCAACCGGCGTGCCCTGGCACAAGGGTATGAAGTCGCATAGGCGCTCCGAGGCCCGGCTCCGCTTCCTGTTCTGGCGCACCGATTTCGTCGGGATCGCCATGATCGTGAGCGGACTCTTCTTCCTCCTCCTGAACTTCAAGGTGATCCCGGCAAGCGATTTCGTCCTTGCCCGGGTCCTCGGGATCCTCTTCTTCGTGGTCGGGCTCATCTTCCTCTTTCTCTCCGGCGCGGGGAGCTGGATGTCCTGGTTCGTGATACCGGCCGGCGCGCTTCTCACCTGCGGGATCGTGACGCTGATCCTGGGCTTCAACATGATCTTCAGCCTCGACTCCGCGAGCATCTTCGCCCTCGGGCTGGGCCTGACCTTTCTCGTGCTGTTCTCCACGCTGCGAAGCCATTGGTGGATGCTGATTCCCGCGGGCTTCCTCGTCGGGACTGCCGCGTGGATCGAGGTGGGAGTCCACTACCCGCTCATCGGATGGCATCCCGTGATCCCGCTGTTCTTCCTCGGCATCGCATTCCTCGTCATCTATGTCTACTCGGTGCAGAGACGGCGCATGCGGTGGAGCCTCCTCGTGGGGTTCATCATCGTCTCCGTGTCCGTCCTGTATCTCCTCGGGATCCTCCTTGCCCGCTGGAGCATCCTCTGGCCTGTCGTTCTCCTTCTCGCAGGTCTTCTCGTTCCCCTCGGAATTCTCTTTGCCGACCGTCGGGCGCGGAGAGGGGACTGATGGTCTCGGTCCTCCGGCAGGCTCTCGTCAGGCGCCGGCAGAGGTGGGAGTCGCTGTGCACGCGCTGCGGGCTGTGCTGCTATGAGAAGGAGAGGCGCGGGGCGTCCTACGTCACGGACTATCGCCGTCCCTGCCGGTTCCTGGATGAAAACACCCGAAGGTGCACCGTGTACGAGACGAGGCTCCAGGCCTGCGCGGAGTGCCGCCGCATGACGATTTTCCACGCGCGGTTCGTGCCATGGCTGCCGGAGAGCTGCGGGTACGTGCGGAGATTCCGCCGACCGCGGAAGGACGCCCGCGCGGGAAGAAAGGGACTGTGATGGCTCCTGGCGATTCCACGGCGCGACTGAGCTTTCTGGGAGCGGCCCGCAGTGTCACGGGCTCCCGCTTCCTGCTGGAATCTTCGGGAGGCACTGTTCTCGTGGATTGCGGCCTGTCCCAGGAGCGGGACATGCAGTCGAAGAACTGGGAGCCGTTCCCCGTCCCGCCGGACCGCATCGATGCCGTGCTTCTGACCCACGCCCATCTGGACCACTGCGGGCTCCTGCCGCGTCTGGTGAAGCAAGGCTTCCGCGGGAAGATCCTTTGCACGGGCCCCACGGCGGACATCGCCAGGATCGTCATGCTGGATTCCGCCCGGCTGCAGGTGGAGGACGCTGAGCAGAAGCGGGCGCGCCATCAGCGCGAAGGCCGAACGGGCCGCTTTCCGGCCGCGCCGCTGTACGAGGAAAAAGACGCGCAGGACGCCGCGTCGCGATTCCAGGTCATTGAGCTGGAAAAACCGGCGACGGTGGGACACGGGATCACCGCGGAGTTCTTCGAGGCGGGGCACATTCTGGGCGCGGCATCCATCCGCGTGCGCCTCGGAGCGAACGGAGGAGAGCGCACGGTCCTGTTCTCCGGGGACATCGGCCGGTGGGACCGGCCCATCATCAACGACCCCCGACCGTGCGACCAGGCGGACTACGTTCTCATGGAATCCACCTACGGTGACAGCCTGCACGACAGCGACGCGCAGATCGGCGCCGCGCTGGCGAAGATCATCACCGAGACGGTTTCCGCCCGGGGCAACCTCGTGATTCCGAGCTTCGCGGTGGAGCGGTCGCAGGACATCCTCTGGTACCTGAACGACCTGCTGCGCTCCGACCGCATCCCGCACCTGCTTGTGTTCCTCGACAGCCCCATGGCCACGAAGGTCACGGATGTCTTCTCCCGGTGGCCGCAGTATTTCGATGTCGAGATGCAGGAGGCGCTGCGGCAGAACCGCTCACCGTTCGATCTCCCGGGACTCGTCATGGCTCGAAGCACGGACGACTCCAAGGCCATCAACCGGATCACGGGCAGCGTCCTCATCATTTCCGGCGCGGGGATGTGCACGGGAGGCCGGATCAAGCACCACCTCGTAAGGAACATTTCCCGCCCGGAAAGCTGCATCCTCTTTGCCGGCTACCAGGCGGAGGGAACGCTGGGCCGGCAGATCGTGGAGGGCGCGGCCCAGGTGCGCATCCTGGGCCAGACGCTCCCGGTGAAGGCACGCGTGAGGCGTATCGAGGGCTTTTCAGGACACGCTGACCGGGAGGAGCTGCTCCGCTGGGCATCCAGCCTGAAGAAGCCTCCGCGGCAGGCGTTCGTGATCCACGGTGAGCCCGAGATCGCGGAGAAGTTCCGAGGCACTCTCCGCGCAAAGCTGGGGTGGCAAGCCTCCGTGCCGTCACCGGGCCAGAGCGTGGATATCTCCTAGGAAGAGCGCGCATCGCGCCCTCTTCCTAGTATTTGAAAGCACTCTCCCCGATGAACTCTCTCAGGATCGACGTGGGCGGCACCCAGCGCGGATGCAGGGGAGCGAAGTTCTCCAGGAAAGAAAGAAGGCTCCGCGCTTCCTGGTACTCCGGCACGTCCGGCTTCACCGAGGCCAGGAGCGGGTCCGCGTACACTTTCAGCACTGCCAGCTCGTAGTCCAGCGCAGAGTTGAAGGCGGAGTCCGCTGAGTTCTGAAACGGAAAGATGTTCCTGTCCTCGCCGTCGCGCACGGACGGCCACATGGACAGCGTCTTCACGGCGGAGTGTCCCCGGAACTGGTTGTCCCGGACGAGCCGTCGGATCAGGCGGTTGTCCGTGGTTGCCACCCGGTTGTGATCGTCCAGGTTGAGCTGCGTGAGAGCGCTGATGTACACCTTGTGCTTGCGCTCCCGCTCGACAAGCGGTGTCAGGGCGTCATTGAGGCCGTGAATCCCCTCCAGGATGAGGATGGCCCGCTCGGGAATCTGCATGCGCCTGCCGGCCGGCTTACGCGCGCCGGTGTGGAAGTCGAACAGGGGGGTCTCCACCTCTTCTCCGCGAAGAAGGCGGACAAGATGATCGTTCAACAGCTCCACGTCCAGCGCTTCGAGAGACTCGAAATCCGGCTTGCCATGCTCGTCCAGCGGCGTGAGTGACGCCGGCTTGAAATAATCATCCAGGGATATGGTCATGGGATTGCGGCCCACCACCCTCAGCTGGATCATGAGCTTCTTGGAAAAGGTCGTTTTCCCCGATGATGATGGACCCGCAATCAGCACGAGCTTCACGAGGTCCCGCCGGGCGTTGACGCGGTCCGCGATCTCCGCGATCTTCTTGTCCTGGAGCGCCTCGGCCACCTGGACGAACTCCTGGATGCCGCCGTCGCGGATCAGCTGGTCGAGCCTCCCAACGGAGCCGACACGCAGGATCTTCCCCCAGTTCTTGTATTCGCGGTAGATGGAGAAGAGGACGGGGCTTTCCTGGAAGGGCGCAATATGAAGAGGATCGTCCCCGGGAGGATAGCGAAGGAGGAATCCCGGCGGATATCCCATGAGCGAGAAGACGGACAGCAGACCGGTGGAGGGAACGAGCGGCCCGTGCGTCAGGTCGAGATGGCCGCCGCAGGAATTGACCCGGATGGCCGGGTCATTGCGGTTTCTCAGCAGGAGGGCGGTATCGGGCTGGTTGTGCTTCTCAAAGTAGTCAAGCGCCTCCCGGTAGGAGAGGGAAAGCTCCTTGATGGGCATGTCGCGGCGCACGATCTCCCGCATCTCCGCTTCCAGGCGCTGCAGCTCATCCGCGGCGAGCTCGTCGATCCCGTCGAAGTAGTAGAAGTATCCCTGCCCCAGCGAGTGGCCGATCACGAGCCTTCGCTTGGGGAAGGCGTTCTTCGCGGCCTTGGACAGGAGGAAGCACAGGGACTTGCGGTAGATCGTGGTTCCCGCCTTGCTTCCCAGGTCCACCGCGTCCAGGGAACAGTTCACGGCGAGCGCCGTGTCCAGCCCGACCACCTCGTTGTTGAGGAGCGCGGCCACGCGCGGCACGGCGCCGCTGCGCGGCGGGCAGCCCGCGAGCGCCTCCCGCACCGGCGTGCCGGCAGGGAACTCCCTCGTCTGGCCGTTGGCATACGTGACGCGGACGTTCATGCCAGCTGCCTGATGAGCTTCGCCTCTTCTGCTGCGAGAACCCGCGCAATCCCGAGGCCCTTTCCGTCGGAGACCTGCACGAGCGGCGGGTCCGGAAGCTTGTTTCCCTGCTGATCGACAAGGACGCGGACCACGGGACAGCGCGGCCGCATGGGATCCGTCTTCACGACGAGCCCCTTGCTGGCGTTTGTCAGGAGCACCGCGGTGCCCACCGGGTAGACGGACAGCGTGTACACGAAGGCCTTGAGCACGCGGTCGTCGTACCAGGACCGGTTCTTCTGCAGTATTTCCCGGATGGAGGAGTGCGCATCCAGCGACTCCGCCTTGAACGGCCGGCTTGAGATCATGGCGTCGTACGAGCAGGCCACGGAAACGATCCGGGCATACTCGGTGATCTTGTCCCCGGCGAGGTTGCGGGGGTATCCGGTGCCGTCGGCCCGCTCATGATGCTCCAGCGCAGCCAGCGCCACGTTCTCCGGGACGGAGAAGCTCTTGAGGATCCGGTAGCCCAGCACGGTATGCGTGGACAGGGCCTTGCGCTGATCCTCCTTGAGCGGCTGCGCGGACCGCCGCAGCTCCGGAGGCAGCTTGTACATCCCGATCTCGTGCAGGAGGCACGCGTTGCCGAGCTCGATGAGCCGGTGAGGAGGCGCCTTCAGGAACTCTCCAATGGCGATGGAGAGGATGGTCGTGTTGACGGCGTGGCTGATGAGGAACCGGTCCCCTTCCGCGTTCATGTCGACGAACCGCAGGAGCGAGTCCCGGTTCTCATGCACCATCTGGATGGTCTTCTTCACCCATTCCGTGACCTGGGCCAGATTCAGGAGCCCGTCCGTGGAGTAGGTCTGGAACAGGGCGCCGGCAAAGCCGGTGAGCTCCGCGTAGAACTTCCGCGCGGCGGCCGTCTGCTTGCTCGTCTGGATGTCTTCATCCAGAGTCTGCGGGGCGACGCTCTCGGGGCGGGCGCCGGAGAGGTAACTGGGCAGCTCCTTCGGCCCGCCGTCGGTGAATACCTGCTCGTATTTCCACTTGCGCAGGCGCGCGATCAGCTCGGGAGTGACCGGAGAGTCCGGCGTGAGAAGAATGAAGCCCTTGTCGAGGTAGACCGGCTGATCGAAGTACGTGTTGGGCACGAGACTCGACAGAGGAATGCTCTTCATCCTTTCCTCACCCCCTCAACTCCTCTTTACCGAGAAACCAGTTTCTCCTACTATGAACGTCTGTCTGAATACTCATTATAGGGGTTTTTGATGAGAATAAAAAGCATTTTCGTGATCCTCAACGTCGTGCTGGGGGTCGCCTTTCTCGTTATCTTCCTCACGCCGGTTTTCATGCTCGGCGGCGACTGGTCCTCCCTGTTCTGGACACGCAACTGGCCCATCGCGCTCGTCTTCCTCGTGGCGCTGGGATGCGTGGACGCGTACTTCATCCTCAACTGGAGCCTCTTCGAGGGATTGGAGAAAGAGGACTGGGCGCGCGTGGCGGCCTTCCTGGAAGAGCGCATCTACCGCCGGGGCTGGGTCCTGCCCATGCACGTGCGTCTTCTCCTGAACACCTATCTCGTCACCTCGAACACGGAAAGCATCCGGGCCCTCGAAGCGTACCTGCGCGGGCGGAAGCCGGCTGCCATCGCGCGCTTCGCTGTTCCGTTCGGGATTCCGTACCTGCTGGGAAAGGATCCCAAGGAGTCGGAGGTCTTCTTCCGCGGGCTCCTCGAGGCGAAGGGCACGACGGACCGTGACTGGATCCGCTGGAACCACGCCTTCAGCCTCCTGCAGGCGAAGTCTCCCGGGGAAGCGCGGGAGGAGCTCGTCTCTATCGTCGATACGAGCCGGGACCAGCTTCTTCAGCTCCTCTCCCTGTACCTGCTGGACGTCCTCACAAAGGAGGATGCCGAGCTGGAAAAGAAGGTGAATCAGTCGCGCGAGGGCCTGCACGCGCGCACCACCGCCGCGGAGCTCACCCGCGCCATCGAAAAAGCCGGCGGCAACATGGAAATCATCGTCCTGGGACGGATGCTTCGAGATGCCGTGGAGTGGCTGTTTGCCGCCCCGGCGGCAGCCGGTGCGGCGCAGTCGGCGGCCCGGGTCAAGAGTCCTCCCTCGTGAGACCCAACCGGGCACTCGCGCTCGTCGTCCTTGCCATTCTTCTTGTCGTCCTTGTTGTCACGGCCGTCGGCGTCGGAGCGGTTCGGATCTCACCTCTTCTCACGGTGCAAGTGCTCGGGCGGGCGCTTGGACTGCCGCTGCCGGCACCGCAGAATGCGACCGATGTCACCATCATCACGCTCCTGCGCCTGCCGCGCGTGATCGCCGCGCTGCTCGTGGGAGCCTCCCTCGCGGTCTGCGGGGTCGTCATGCAGGGACTGTTCCGAAACCCCATGGCAAGCCCCGAGATCCTCGGGCTGTCCGCCGGCGGAAGCCTCGGCGCCGTTGTCGCCATCACGACGGGACTCGCCGGGCTCTCCGTGTACTCTCTGCCCCTGCTCACGATCGCCGGGGCACTCGCGTCTACGCTCCTCATCTACCTGCTGTCGAGCGCCCGCGGGACGACCTCGCTGCTGTTTCTGATCATCGCCGGGATGGCGATCTCCGCCCTCCTCAACGGCGTCACGTCCGGCCTTCTTCTGTTCGCCCGGCAATACGAGGTCAGCCAGTATATTTTCTGGACGATGGGAGGTCTCGAGGGACGCACCTGGCAGCACGTTCTTTTCTCCGCGCCGGTTCTCGTTCCCGGCATCCTCGTCGTTTCCCTTTTCTCCCGGGAGCTCAACCTCTTCAGCCTCGGGGAAGAAGGCGCATTCTCCCTCGGCGTTGAGGTGGAAAGGAGCAAACGCCTCCTCCTGGGCCTGTGCGCGGTGATCACGGGAATCGCCATCTCGGTGAGCGGCCCCGTCGGATTCATCGGCCTCCTGGTCCCGCACCTGCTGCGGCTCGTCGTCGGCGCGGACCACCGGACTCTCATTCCGGCGGCGGCGCTGGGGGGCGCGCTCTTTCTCGTCGCGTGCGACCTTCTTGGCAGATCCATCGCCCCGCCGTTCGAGATCCGTGCCGGCATCATCACGGCGGTGATCGGCAGCCCGTATCTTCTTGCGCTCATCATCCGCACGCAGAGGCGCGCCCCGTGAGCGCCGACGCGAAAGAGGCCCCGCCGATCCTGCGCGCGCGCTCCCTGGGGTGGTCGGTGGGCGGCGCGACCATCGTCGACTCGGTGGACCTCGGTGTCTCCCGCGGCGAGCTGCTCGGCGTCATCGGACCCAACGGCGCCGGGAAGACGACCCTCCTTCGGCTTCTTGCCGGGATTCTCCCGCCGAGCCGGGGGGATGTCTGGCTGAGCGACCAGGCGCTCTCCCGCATGAGCGCGCGCCGGCGCGCACAGGGCATCGCCTTCATGAGCCAGGAGTCCACGCAATCCCTGCCGTTCACCGTTCTCGAGGTGCTCCTCATGGGACGGCATCCCCACCTGACGAGGTTCGAGAGGGAGGGAGCGGAGGACGTGGCACGGGCCCGGCGCACGCTCTCCTACGTGGGACTGGCGGGGCTGGAGAACCGGAACATGAGCGAGCTTTCCGGCGGAGAGCGCCAGCTCGTTCTCTTTGCCAAGGCGCTTGTCCAGGACACGGACGTTCTTGCTCTGGACGAGCCCAGCTCGAGCCTCGACATCGGACACCAGGACAGGATCTTTTCCATGGCTCAGGAACTGGCGCGCGAAGGGAAGGCCGTCGTCGTCTCCGTGCACAACCTGGCCGTTGCCGCCGAATACTGCTCGCGGCTTCTCCTGCTCTCCGAGGGAAAGGTCGCGGCGTCAGGGCGGCCGGAAGAGGTGCTCACGGCCCGGACTCTGGACCGGGTCTACCGCGTGCGCACCGTCGTGTCGCCGAATGCGGCCACCGGCGGCCTCACCGTCACGGTCGTTCCCGGCAGGGTCGGCGGCCGGGGAACGCGGGTGCACATCATTGGGGGGGCGGGCAGCGCGGTGAACATTACGCGGGAGCTGTATCGACTTGGTTTTTCCCTGTCCGGGGGGATCGCCCACGAGCATGACTCCGACGAGAAACTGTGGAAGAGCCTTGGAATTGCCTGCGTGTCCGTAGGCGCTTTCACACGCATCACCGACACGGAGATCGAGAAGGCTGAGCCCCTTGTCCGAGAAGCCGCGGTGACCGTGCTGTGCTCCTTCCCTGTTGGAGCAGGCAACCTGGGGAACCTCACGCTTGCCCGGCGAGCGAAGAACCTCGTCATCCTGCGACCCGGCCCGGGGGACGTGCAACGGACGTTCTTCACCGAAGACGGGCGGATCCTGTTCGAGGAGATCAGCGCCGCAGCGCGCCTGGTGGATGACCGGCAGCTGCTGGCGGATCTCGCTACCCCACCTGGGCCTTGACCCGGTCCATGGCCGTGCGCAGGGAGGCGGCTGTCGGCTTGTACTTCGTCTCCCGATAAGCGCTCGTGTATTCGTCCTGGCCGCGGAGCAGCTCCTGCTCGGCCTCGTCGTACTTTCTGCAGATCACGGCTGCCTGCTTGGCCTTTCCCGTGCCCTGGTAGAACGTGGCCAGTCCCTTGTACGCGGCGAGCATGTACGGGTCGCACAGCACCGCGGAGAGGAAGCTGATCTCCACCATCCCGATGGCCTGGCCCTGCCTCTCGGAGCCCTGGGGCATGTCTCCGAGGTGCTGGATGATGTCTCCCGCGAGCCCGACAAGCGTTGCGGCGAACGCCGACAGGGCGAGCCGGGGATCCTCCCAGATCCTCGACAGCTCCACGTAGTTGTTCCTGACGCAATCGTGGTACTCGGACACGAAGACGAACCGGGAGATCGAGAGGACGTCTTTCTTCGCGTTGCGGATGAGGGCGCGAAGAACCGCCGGCCGGACCTGGTCCCAGTACTTGCGGCCTGCCAGGGTCTTCAGGATTTCTTCCTCGTCTCCGATCTGGAACAGCTTCTCACTTCCAAAGAGTGCCATCAGTTATTCTCGTCACGCGGGGAAATGCCGCACTTTTTCGTCCCCTCCCGTTCGGAGGCCGGCGCCGGCATCCACCTGCCAGCATACTACGGGTGAGGCGGCAGGAAAAGGGCTCGAGGGAAAATCCGCACGAACGCATCGGCTCGTGATATACTGACCACGTGCGAGGGTGACATGCATGAAGTGTGGTGCCTGTAATTTCGAGCAGAGAGATGAAGACTTCCCCCAGATCCAGGTTCTCGGCGCGGCTCCGATGGCGGGAATCCTGGAGTCCCTTGCCATCGTGAGCGAACGGGGCGTCCGCAGCCACGTGGATCTCTTCGCCTGTCCGAAGTGCGGAACAATCAGAATGGAAAAAACTCAGAAAGAGGCGAGAGCTCCGGCATAGGACTCTCGAGCGGTAGGTTTTTTTCGGGCAGACACCTGCGATTGTTCCTGGAGTCCGCCTAGGAACGACCACGGAGACGGTGTATGAGGGACATCAGTGCGGCGTTCCTTCGAAGGATGGATTTGACCTTCGAAAGCGGGAGCCGCAGGGCCGCTGACGCCCGGTCCCGCAAGGAAAGTAAAAAGGCTCCCGTTTCCCACGACAACCGGCTAGCGCACGATTTCAAGCCCCACGACGCTCTGCCGCCCCAGGAACGAGGCTTGTTGAAGGGGTACCGGATCACCGTGTTCAGCCGCTCATCGACGAGGCAGCCGGCGATGTATGAACCGCGATAGAAGTCATGGTAAGGAAAGCGCCTCAAGGCCATGGCAGCCGCGTCGACGTGATACGCAAGGCCCCGTGTCCCGCCCGTGATTTGGAAGAAGCCATCACGCGTCATGTGGCGCGCGACCAGATCGTAATAGTATGCAACCTGGCGGGGGTTCATCTCGTTGAAAGACAAGGCGTTGTGAACCAGGTCCATCTCAGGCAGGAACCGTTCATACTCCGGCACAAGATAGTTGGAAATGCAGACAAAGGGCTTTTCAACCGCCGCGTCCGTATGCTCCGTTACCAGACCGATATGATCTGAGCCGGCGGTGCACGTCAGATATGCGGCGGCATTGAGGAGAGTCGTTGGCAAGTCAATGAGGAAGACCCTCAGCTTTCTGTCGAAGCACCGGGCCAGAGAGCTGGCGAAAACGCCGCTGCCGGATCCGATCTCCAGGTAGTTCGCGTGGTCGAACCGGTCGATCTTTTTTTCT
>DATKLM010000206.1:0-21025 GCA_035542415.1 Spirochaetia bacterium | reverse complement strand
GTTCAATCCGACCGACGAGTCCAGCGGAAGCGCGCCTGCCATGCCGCCGGCAAAGTCCTGGAAAGCTGTCTGGAACTGGTTGAAGTTGTACGACTGCGCAAACGCGCCGGTAGCTGCGATCATCAAAAGAACAACTGCGATCACGAGGAAACGCTTCATGACTATCCTCCTGGATACAATCATATCACCCGTATGAAAATAACCAAGTCGGGGGTCGACCGGCCTCTTTCACCCCCTTGACATTTTTCAATCGTGAGTGCATTCTCGATTTGACACTGAGGTTGAGGAGCTTCTCTGAAGCCAAGGGTCGCTGATTCGAGCGCATGAAACCCATCCTTGACCGAGGATGGGTTTTTTTTCGAAACCCTTCCCCGACCCTGCCCGCCTCAGACTACCCGATCGAAGGAGAAACTCATGGAACGTGCGGTGGGGGTGGTGGCAATCATCGTCAAGAAGAGGACTTCGGGCGCGCCCGAGGTGAACGAGGTGCTGACCGAGTACGGCGACATCATCCTGGGAAGGATGGGGCTGCCCTACCATGCGCGGGAGCTGAACATCATCACGCTGATCGTGGACGCCACGACCGATCAGATCGGGGCGCTCACGGGGAAGCTCGGGATGATACCCGAGGTCACGGTCAAGTCGACCCTGGCCAAGGTCTGAGGGAGGACGCCATGCCGGTTATGACAACGCTGGAAAAGGGCTGGAAGGACACCGTCATCAGGCGTGAGGAGATCGAGCGGTACTTCTATGACGGCGGGGACTTCATCGACGACCAGCTCATCGAGAGCCTTCTTGCCTCCTGCGCGGACCCCGAGCCGGCGCGCGTGCGCGCCATCATCGACAAGGCCCGGGCAATCGAAACGCTCCTGCCGGAAGACACGGCGGCCCTCCTGAACGTGCAGGATCCCGGGCTGTGGGAGGAGATCTTCGATGCTGCCGCGAAGATCAAGACAACCGTGTACGACAACCGGGTCGTCACGTTTGCGCCGCTGTACTGCTCAAACCGGTGCGTCAACCGCTGCGTCTACTGCGGGTTCCGTGCCGACAACGGCGCCGTGCAGCGCCGGGTGCTCTCTTTCGACGAGATCGAACGGGAGGCGCGCGTCCTTGCGGGAGAGATCGGACATAAACGGATCGTTGCCGTGTACGGAGAGCACCCGTCTACCGGCGCGGACTACATCGCGGAAAGCATCCGCCGGATCTACGGGGTGAAGGTGCCGGTCCGCAAGGGAACTGGGGAGATCCGCCGGGTCAACGTGAACGCCGCTCCCCTGTCGATTGAGGATCTGCGGAAGATCCAGGAAGCCGGCATCGGAACGTTCCAGGTTTTCCAGGAGACCTACCACCATCAGACGTACGCCGACGTTCATCCAGCCGGGACCGTGAAGGGTGATTACGGCTGGCGCCTGTATGCACTTCATAGAGCCATGGAGGCGGGCATCGACGATGTCGCAATCGGCGCGCTGTTCGGACTCTACGACTGGCGCTTCGAGGTCATGGGCATGCTGTTCCACGCGCGGGACCTGGAGCGCAGGTTCGGCATCGGGCCTCACACGATGTCCGTCCCGCGGATCGAGCCCGCGGTGAACACGAGCTTCGGCTGGCTTCAGCATCGCGTCAGCGACGAGGACTTCAGAAAGATCATCGCGGTCCTGCGCCTGTCCATTCCGTACGCCGGCCTCATCGTGACCTGCCGGGAGAGCCCCGAGCTGCTCAGGCAGGTGATCCCGATGTGCACACAGCGTGATGCATCCAGCCGCATCGGCATCGGCGCCTACGCCGAGCAGTCCGACGACCAGCAGGAGAGGAAGCAGCAGTTCATGCTGGGGGACACCCGGTCCCTGGACGAGGTGATCCGGGAGCTCGCCTCCCTGGGATACATCACCTCCTTCTGCACCGCAGGTTACCGGTGCGGGAGGACCGGAAAGAACATCATGACGCTTCTCCGGACCGGTCGCGAGGGATGTTTCTGCAAGCTCAACGCCGTGCTCACGTTCCAGGAATGGCTGGAGGACTTCGCTTCCCCGGAGACCCGGCGCGTCGGCGAAGCCATCATCGCCCGGGAAATGGAGGAGGTCCGGCGGCGCGCTCCGCGGGATTTCACGCCGAAGATCGTGCGGACGCTGGAGCAGTACCACGGCCGGATCAAGGCCGGGGAACGCGATCTCTGCTTTTGACGGAGCCTGGGATGGAGTATCGAACCGAAGACGACCTCCTTGGCCCGGTCCGCGTTCCCGCGGACGCCTACTGGGGGGCGCATACACAACGGGCGCTGGAGAACTTCCCGCTGACCGGATACCGCGTTGCCCCGGGGATGATCCGCGCCTTCGCGCAGGTGAAGAAGGCCTGCTGCATGGCCAACGCGGAGCTCGGCCTGCTGGATGCGGCAAAGGCGGCCGCGATATCGAAGGCATGCGATGAAGTTGCCGAGGGTCGCTGGCAGGACCAGTTTCCCGTGGATGCGCTGCAGGGCGGCGCCGGCACCTCCACGAACATGAACGTGAACGAGGTGATTGCCAACCGGGCCATCGAACTCCTGGGCGGAGCGCGCGGGCAGTACTCCATGATCCATCCCATCGAGCAGGTGAACCTCAACCAGTCCACCAACGACACGTATCCCACGGCTCTTCGCGTGAGCGCCATCGCGGGCCTGCGGGCCCTCAGCCAGGCGATTGCCGGCCTGCAGGGCGCGTTCCAGGACCGCGAGAAGCAGTTTGCCGGCATCGTGACGCTCGGCCGCACCGAGCTGCAGGAGGCCGTTCCCCTGACCCTGGGCGCGGAGTTCTCCGGCTTTTCGGAGGCCATGAGCCGGGACCGGTGGCGCACGTTCAAGTGTGAAGAGCGCCTGCGCGTTGTGAACCTCGGCGGCACGGCTGTCGGGACCGGTCTCAGCGCGCCGCGCAGCTACATCTTTCTTGTCGCGGAGCGCCTGCGGGACGTCACCGGCCTGGGCCTGGCGCGCGGGGAGAACCTCGTTGACCAGACGGCGAACGCCGACACGTTCGTCGAGATTTCCGGCATCCTCAAGGCGCACGCGGCCAGCCTCGCAAAGATCTGCAACGACCTTCGCCTGCTCAGCATGCTGGGAGAGATCAGGCTGCCCGGCCTGCAGGCCGGCTCCTCCATCATGCCGGGAAAGGTCAACCCGGTTCTCCTGGAAGCGGGGATCCAGGCCGGCATGAAAGTCATGGCAAACGACTCTCTGATTTCGGAGGCTTGCTCCCGGGGCAGCCTCCAGATCAACGAGTTTCTTCCTTTAGTAAGCCACAGTCTTCACGAATCGCTTGATCTGCTCACGAGAGTGGACACGAAGCTGGCCGACCACGTGCGGGGGATCACTGCCGATGAGGAGCGCTGCCGCTCCTACGTCCAGGCGAGTCCCATGATCGTGACCGCGCTCCTGCCGCAGATCGGCTACGAGCGCGCCACGGCGCTCGTGTCGGAGTACTTCGCCTCCGGCCGGCAGAGCATCGTCGAGTTCCTCAGCGAAAAACTCGGGCGCCGTGTCGTGGAGGAAGCGCTCTCCCCCCGGAAGCTCGTCTCCCTCGGTTACAAGGATGGTGCGGTATGACGCGTACGCCCAAATCCCTCCGGCTGCACATCGGCCTTTTTGGCCGCACGAACGTGGGCAAATCCAGCTTCCTGAACCTGATCGCAGGCCAGGACGTGGCAATCGTTTCCCGCGTGCCGGGAACGACGACGGACGTTGTGGAGAAGCCCATGGAGCTTCTCCCCATCGGCCCCGTCGTGTTCCTTGACACCGCGGGAGTCGACGACACCTCGGAGCTCGCCAAGCTGCGCCTGGGAAAGACGCGCAAAGTTTTCGACCGCTCCGACGTCATTGTCATCATCCTTGAACCGGGGAGCTGGACGGGGTTCGAGCAGCGGATCATGGAGGAGGCCGGCAACAGGGAAACACCGGTGATCCTCGTGGTCAACAAGACAGACCTTGGCGAGCCGGCTGAGGACTTCCTTTCTCTGCTCGCGGCGAAATCGCCGAGAGTCATCACCTGCTCGAGCATCGACGCCGGACGCCGGGAGCAGACTCTCGCCCGTTTCAAGCAGTACGTGCTGGACGTGTGTCCCGAAGAGTTCCTGAGCCCGCCTCCGCTGATCGGGGATCTCCTGTCATCCGGCAAAGGCATCGGGCTCGCCGTGCTCGTGGTGCCCATCGACCTTCAGGCGCCCCGGGGCCGTCTCATCCTGCCGCAGGTGCAGGCCATCCGCGACTGCCTGGACTGCGATGCCTCGGTGGCCGTCGTGAAGGAAAGGGAATACGCGGCGTTCCTCCAGCGCCTGGGCACGCCGCCGGACATCGCCGTGTGCGACTCCCAGGTTGTGCTGAAGATGGTCGGGGACACGCCGCGGGAGGTGCCCTGCACCACGTTCTCTATTCTCTTTGCCCGGTCCAAGGGAGACCTGGTGGAGATGGCCCGCGGCGCGGCCGTGCTCACCGATATCGGCCCCGAAGACCGCATTCTCATCGCAGAGGCATGCAGCCACCACGCCATAGAGGACGACATCGGCCGGGTGAAGATCCCCCGATGGATCCGGCAGTACGTGGGCGCGGACGTGCCCATTGACACGTGCGCCGGCCGGGACTATCCCGAGGATCTGTCCCGCTACCGGCTGGTCATCCACTGCGGAGGCTGCATGCTGACGCGCCGGGAAATGCTCACCCGGATCGAAGAGGCGCGGCGCGCCGGCGTTGCCATCACGAACTACGGCGTGGCTATCTCGGTTCTGCAGGGAGTGATCGAGCGCACCCTGTCGCCGTTCCCTGCTGCTCTGGATGCTTTCCGTCGTGAGCGCGAGCGCATCCGCGCCCGGACGCCCGTGGCCGTGGCAGGAGCCTGAGATGAGAGTCCGTGATCTCCTGGACAGGGTGGGCGTCGAGCCCAGAGCTGACGACCTGGTGTCACTTCTTGCCGTGGGGGACCCCGCCGACATTCAGCAGATATTCGACGCGGCGGATGAGACCCGGCGTCGCTTCACGGGTGACGGCATCCTCCTGCGCGGGATCGTTGAGTTCTCCAGCTTCTGCTCGAACACCTGCTTCTACTGCGGCCTGCACGCGGGAAACTCGCGGATCGAGCGCTACCGCATGAGCGCCCCCGAGATCCTGAAGAGCGTGAGCGCCATCGCCTCCCAGAACATCAGGACCGTTGTGCTGCAGTCTGGGGAGGATGACGGTCTGGACCCGCAATGGCTGGCCGGGATTGTTCGGGACATCAAGAAGAAGCACGACATGGCCGTGACCCTCTCCGCGGGCGAGCGCCCGCGGGAAGACTACGCGCTGTGGCGCGACGCTGGGGCTGACCGCTACCTGCTGAAAATAGAATCCTCCGACAGCGATCTCTACCGGTCCCTGCACGCGCGGCGCACGCTGGAGAGCCGACTTCGCTGCGTGCAGGATCTCTTCGACCTCGGCTACCAGGTGGGAAGCGGGATCATGGTGGGGCTGCCGGGCCAGACGCTGGCCCACATCGCGCGCGACATTTTGTACTTCGGGAAGAACGATTTCGACATGATCGGCATCGGGCCGTTCATCCCGCACCCGGCAACCCGGTTTGCCGGGCAGCCCGGCGGAGAGGTCTCCCTGACGCTGAAGACCGTTGCCCTCACGAGGGTCGTCACGAGAAACAGCCACGTGCCCGCCACCACGGCCCTGGGAAGCGTGGGCCGGGACTACCGCATCGACGGTTTAAAGGCAGGCGCGAACGTGCTCATGCCCAACTTCACTCCGCTTGAGTACAAGAGGAAGTACGAGATCTATCCCGGCAAGCGCTGCATCAGGGAGCCCACCGGCGCGTGCGGCTTCTGCATGGAGGGCCTCGCTGCCTCCATCGGCAGGACCATCGATCACTCCCGCGGAGACTCACTCAAGACGAGGGCGCCGGCTCCCTCCATCGCCTGACAGGCCTGCGCCGCGCGGCGTCTCTGCATCGCCAGACGGGCGTCGTATCAGTATCTTAACCTCACTTGCAACACATCAGTGCACGGAGGAGGTGCCATGGAATATCGTCGTCTGGGGAGCGCCGGGCTCAAGCTCAGTCTCCTGTCCCTCGGGTCCTGGGTCACGTACGGAAAGCAGATCGACGTCACGAGCGCGGAAGCTCTCATGAAGGCCGCGTGGGACTCGGGCGTGAACTTCTTCGACAACGCGGAGGCCTACGAGGCGGGCAAGTCGGAGGAGATCATGGGCGCTGCCCTGAAGAAGCTGGGCTGGCGCCGCGCGAGCTACGTCGTCTCCACGAAGATCTTCTTCGGCATGCACGACGGCGTGAACGAGCGGCAGACGCTCAACCGCAAGAAGCTTCGAGAAGGCATTGACGGCGCGCTCAAACGTTTCGGGCTGGATTATATCGACCTCGTGTTCTGCCATCGTCCCGACCCGAACACGCCGATCGAGGAAACCGTCTGGTCCATGCACATGATGGTTGAAAGCGGAAAGGCGCTGTACTGGGGCACTTCGGAATGGAGCGGAGAGGAGCTGCGGGAGGCATGGGCGGTTGCGGAGAAGCACCACCTGCACAAGCCGCAGATGGAGCAGCCGCAGTACAACCTGTTCGTGCGGCACAAGGTGGAGCAGAACTACGCGCGCCTGTATTCCGGCATGGGGCTGGGCCTGACGACTTGGAGCCCCCTGGCCTCCGGCGTTCTCACCGGCAAGTACAACGCGGGGATCCCCAAGGACTCCCGGCTTGCGCTTCCCGGCTACGACTGGCTGCGGCGCGTGGTGACGCCGGCCCGGGTGGAGGCGGTGAAGAAGCTGGAGGGAATTGCACGTGAGCTGGGAGGCACGGTGGCGCAGCTGGCCCTGGCCTGGTGCGCGCGCAATCCCAACGTGAGCACCGTGATCACCGGCGCCTCGAGGCCCGAGCAGGTGAAGGAAAACATGAAGGCGCTGGACCTTCTGCCGAAGCTCACCCCGGAAGTCATGACGCGGATCGACGACGCCACGAAAGACGTGAATGACCTGCATCCCACGTGGGGGCCGGGGTAGGGCCGGATCCGGGCGGCCTGCGACGGCCGCCGCTCAGCCGATTCTCTTTCCCGTGATGGACGTGATGTCGATGGCGAGCACGCTGGTGCGCTCAAGGGAGCCGGGCCGGTAGGAGAACCCGCCCGTCGGCGCGCTTCTCACGGCATGGGCCATGATGAGGTCCAGGCCGTGGACCCGCTCGGCCTCATCAGTCACGACACGGCCCGTGCCGGTTCCCATCACGCTCTCCGCCCGGGCGGTAAAGTCGCACGCCGAAGCGCCCTCCACGACCTGGGCCTCCGCCACGGCGCAGAAGCCGACGTCCGGCCGGGCGCGCAGAAGTGAAAGGCGCGTCCCCTCACGGGCTCCGTGCACGTACAACCGGCCCGGCTCGAAGCCGAAATACACGGGAACGACGTACGGGGCGGGATCGTTGTGGAGCGCGAGGTACAGCACCCCGGCGCGCGCCATGATGAGGGAGATCCTCTCCGCGGAGGTCACTTCACGCTCGGAACGCCGCATGTCAGGCGAAGCGCTCCTCACTCTCCGAAGCGTCATCCAGCAGAAGGCCGTCGAGCCGGCGCAGGGTGGTGTAGTAGTCCTGCTCCTCGAACATCCCGCCGTAGTGGAACAGTGATCCAAGGCGTGACGGCAGCGCATGGTAGACGCTCCGGGAGATGGAGACGCATCCCGGGCGCGTGCCCTTCTTTTCGAGGTGGGCGGCGTAGTTGATCACGTCGGACACGATCTTGCCCGTGTCGGACTTGAACTTCACCTTGCCGGCGGCGCACCCGATGCGCAGTGCGATGTCCGTCGGGGAGCCCTCCACGGTGAGGTTGAAAAGGGGCATCGTGCTCTGCACCTCCACGGCGAACCGGGCGGCCCGGCGCGCGTGGTTCTTCATCGCAAATGCGATGAGCCCGCCGTCGCCGGCCCAGGACCAGATGCGGCCGTCCACCACGGCGAGCTTCTCCCGCAGGAAACCCCACAGGTGGTAGTAGACTTTCTCCATGCGCTTGATGCCGTGCCGGCGGACCAGCGCGGAGTTCCCCTCGATGTCCAGTGACATGATCGAAACGTCGTAGTCCCGTCCGTCCCGGAGGCAGCCCCAGTTCGCCAGCTCTCCCGGCTCTTTGCACGCGGTGATGACGCGCCGGGTCCTGAAGTCGTAGCGGATTCCTGCCCGCAGGAGCTTGCCGAGGAATCCTTCCAGGCCGTCCACTTTCACCGACCTGCCGTGGACGACCGTATCGTCGACCTCCACAACCAGCTTGAGCAGGGACGGGATCTGGGCGCTCTGCTCGCAGAGGTCCACGAGAGTCTTCGCGCTTTTTCGCGACGAGAGAGAGATGTGGTTCTTCGTTCCCAGGACCGCGTTCGAGTCGAAGCTTCCGAGCAGGAGCGTTCCAAGCTCGTTCACCTCGTCCGTCCTGAAGTTTGCCGCGATGAGCTCGACGAGGTCATTGCGGAGCGCCGGCTCAAGCACCATGAGGTCCACCTCGGAAAGTAATTTCGCGACATATTGTATCAGAGAGATTGGAGAATTCATCAAATCATGCTTTACTGTTCCTGTCAAGAATTCTGTGCCGGTCGCGCCCCCCTTTGCCTTTCTCCTGACTCTGAAATATCGTCTTCAACGATGATCTTTACGAACGCGCGTCTCGTTCTGCCGGACCGCGTGGTGGCCGGCTCCGTCGAGGTCGAGGGAAACCGGATTGCCGCTGTGAGGGAAGGAGAAGGACGCCCGGCGCCCCGCGGGGAGCAGGTCATCGATGCGCGTGGTCTGTTCCTGGGTCCGGGGTTTGTCGATATCCACACGCACGGCGGGGGTGGAGCCGACTTCATGGACGGCACGGCTGACGCCGTGCGAACCGGCTGCCTGACGCATCTGTCCCACGGGACAACGTCCGTCGTTCCGACAACTCTGACGAGCACGTTCGAAGAGATGATTTCCGTGCTTCGCCTGATCGAGCAGGTTCGCGACGAGTTACGGCCGCCCGGCGGGGCCGGCGCGGCTCCGGCGCTTCCCGAGATCCTCGGCGTTCATGTTGAAGGACCATACTTCTCTCCTGAGCAGAAAGGGGCGCAGGATCCCCGGTTTCTGAGGAATCCTGATCCCGCGGAATACACGCGGATCCTCGACGAGCACCCCAGCATTATCCGCTGGACCGCGGCGCCCGAGCTGCCCGGCGCGCTGGAGATGGGCCGCGAGCTTGCGCGCCGCGGAGTCGTTGCGTCCATCGGGCATTCTGATGCCGTGTACGAGCAGGTGGTCGAGGCCGTGCGCGCCGGTTTCCGGCTCGTCACGCACCTGTACAACGGGATGTCCCGCGTTGTCCGGAGACACGCGATCATGTACCCCGGCGTCGTTGAGAGCGCCCTGCTCATGGATGAGCTGGACGTGGAGGTGATCGCGGACGGGATGCACCTGCCGCCGAGCCTCCTTTCACTCGTGTACAAGGTGAAGGGACCGGACCGCATCTGCCTGGTCACAGACTCCATGAGGGCGGCTGGTCAGGACGTGCGGAAGAGCATCCTGGGCAGCGGCGCCAACGGACGCCCCGTCCTCGTGGAGAACGGCGTGGCCTGGCTTCCTGACCGGTCGTACTTTGCCGGGAGCGTGGCAACGGCGGATCGGCTGGTCCGCACGATGAAAGAGGCGGCCGGGGTGCCGCTGCCTGAGGCCGTGCGCATGATGACCCTGACGCCGGCCCGGGTCATGGGAGTGCAGGCACGCAAGGGAAGCCTTGCGCCGGGCAAGGACGCAGACATCATCCTGTTCGATGACGACATCAGGGTACGGCTCGTGATGGCGCGCGGCCGCGTGGTCACGGCTTGATTCGGAGCGGCCTCCTTTCCTTGTCGGATCTCACGCTCGCATCGAGGTAGGCCTGGATCCGCGTGCCGTTTGCGAAGTCACTGGGATCGTTTGTGCGGGTTCGGATGCTCTTCACGAAGCGTTCGTACTGCGTCGGCACCGGTTTGCAGGGAACATCACGCCATTGCGGCTTTCGAACTGCAGCGCGTCCCTTCACGACGCGGTAGCTCTTTGGATCACGATCCAGGTCCACGTCTACCGCTCCCTCGTCTCCGTACACGCGCACGCGGATGCTGTTGTGGTGCCCGGTTGCCCAGCGCGTGGCGTGCACGGTCCCGATGCCGCCGCCGGCGAGCTGGATGGTGGAAACGAAGCTGTCGTTGGCATCGAGGACGTAGGGACCGATCCGGTCTCCCGCAATACCCTTGGAAAAAGTGGAAAGCCGGCACGTGATGGAAGCGATGTCCCCGCAGATGAGGCTGACAAGGTCGTAGATGTGACAGCCGATATCGCCGAGTGTCCCGGCCGAACCGTGCGCCGTGGACAGCCTCCAGGTGAACCTCGGGTCAGTACGCCAGTCACCCCAGGCAGCCTGCGCAAGCCAGCTCTGCAGGTAGCTCGCTTCCACGTGCATGATCCTGCCGATTCCGCCTCCCCGCACGAGGACCGCTGCTGCCTGCGCGCCTGCCGAGTTGCGGTAGCTGAAATTGACCATGGCAGGAACGTTGTGCTTCGCCGCGGCGTCCCGCATGCGCCGGGCGTCGGCAAGCGTGGTTGCCAACGGCTTCTCACAGAGCACGGCAATTCCCCGGGCGATTGCGGCCAGGGACAGCGGCGCGTGCATCACGTCGGTCGTGACGATGGCCACGCCGTCCAGCGTCTCTGATTCCAGCATCTCCGCGGCGTCCGCGTACCACCGGGGGATGTTCCAGCGGCGGGCAAAGGACTTCGCCTTTTCGCCGTCGATGTCGCAGCACGCTGACAGGGAAACGCCGCGCATGGCGGCGAAGCTCCTTGCGTGCGTCGCCGCCATGCTGCCGGTTCCGATGATTCCAATGCGTATCATGGAGCGACTGTACGCGCCGCCTGCCGGCATGTCAAATCTGCAGCCCTTCCAGCCGGCCTTTCGTACATCCCTGTACTCGGCGCGGCTCGACATCCATATCCAGGGCTACACTTGCCAGTCCAGAACGTATTTCCCGTCGATGTCCGTGAACCCGCCAACGACGATCATGATGAAATCAATGAGCACCCAGATCCCGAGTCCCCCGAGCGTAAAGAGCATCGCGATGCCCGTTCCTACCTTGCCCACGTAGAACCGATGCACGCCGAGGCAGCCGAGGAAGACGCAGAACAGGAGCGCGGCCAGCCGGCTGCGGGGGCTCACGCCTTTGTTCGCGCGGAACCCCGGCGCCAGGCCCGGCGACTTCACGGGATGGCCGCAGTTGGGGCAGTAGACGGCCTGATTGGAAAGCTCCTTGCCGCAGTTCACGCAATACATGGACGTTCACCTCCGCTGGAAGTGAAACACCCGGACCGGTCTTTCCGGTCACGCGTCGTGATCAGGAGGGGATCAGTACGCGTACTTCTTCTGGATGGCGACGAGGAGCTCGTCCATCTTGAGGAAGATGCTGACGAGCTCGGGATCGAATTTCTTTCCCGCCTGGTAGCGGAGGTAGCGCAGCGCGTGCTCCTGGCGCCAGCCCTTCTTGTACGCGCGCTGCGACACCAGCGCGTCATAGACATCCGCGATGGAAACGACACGCGCGTACAGGGGGATCTCCGCTCCGCGCTTCCCCGGGCCCATGTAGATCTTGGGAGAGAAGATGTTCTCGATATGGCCGGGGTACCCCGTTCCATCCCAGTTCTCGTGGTGGTTCAGGGCGACGTCCCTCGACATCGAGTCGTAGAGGGAGCTCGTCCGATTGAACAGCCGGGCACCCAGGACCGTGTGCTGGCGCATCGTGAGAAGCTCGTCGTAGGTGAGCCCGCCGGGCTTCTTGAGTATGATGTCGCTCACGGCGACCTTTCCGACGTCGTGAAGGATTGCCGCCGTTCTCAGGGCCTCGCTGATCTTCCTGATCTCCCGGGTGGAAATGCCGCGCCGCTGGGCCCACTGCTCGTACAGCTCCACCGAGTAGGCGCCCACGCGCTTTGCGTGCTGGCTCGTCTCGTAGGGGTCGCGAAGCTCGGCAAGCTCCACCATGCGAAGGACCATCTCCCGCGACAGGCGCGCCATCTCGATGGCGTCCGCCGCGTTCAGCGCGAACTGGGAGATGAACAGCTGGTCCTGGACGGAAAATGCCACGAGCTCCCCGTTTTCGTTCTTCGAGTTGATGAGCTGCAGCACTCCGACGATCTCATTGTCACGCGTCTTCAGCGGGACCCCGAGGATCGAGCGCGTGCGGTAGTTCGTCTTCTGGTCGAACGCGGGGTTGAACGCGTAGGAAAGGCTGCTCTGGATGTGGTACACGTCGTCGATGAGGATCGTCTCTCCCGTCTTGGCGACGTAGCCGGCAAGGGAGCTCTTGTCGATGGGGAGCGCGGCGCCGCTGGGAATGTACTTGTCCTTGGTGAGCCCGCGGAACAGCGTGTCGTTCTGCACGAAGGTGAAGTACAGGTACCCCCGGGCGGCGAGGTAGATGGTGCCGGCATCAGCGCCGACGAACTGACGGGCTTCCGTGAGCACCCGCTCCAGCAGCGCGTCGAGGTCCCTGATCGAGTATAGGGCTTGATTTGTACGGAACAACTTCTCTGTATCGCGCTTCATGTGATCCGGGTGCTCGGTGCACCCTTTATTATAGTAGGAACGTGCGGTGCCCTCAAGGCGAGTCGAGAAAGAGGAACCTGCGCAGGTCTTCCACGCGGGGGAAGTACGCCAGGGCGTGAACTCTCATGTAGCTTTCTATTTCCGGCACCCGGTGGCCCCACCCGGCGGCTGCCGCGGGAACCCCCGTTGCCTGGGACATGAGGATGCCGGGCTTCAGGTCGTCCAGGATCAGCGCCTCCGCGGGAGCGAGCTCGAGATCCCGCAGCGCTTCCTGCACGGGCCAGGGGCTGGGCTTTCGACGGCTGGCATCATGGTCCCAGCCGAAGATCAGGTCGGGGATGAACGGCGGCTGCCGGGCGGCCCGGTAGTGGGCCTCGATCACGTCCTTCTCTGAATGAGATACGACCACGACCTTCCCGCCGCGCTCTCGATAATCCACGAGGAGGTCGAGGAACCCGGGAAAAAACTCGGGCACCCGGCTGGTCGTCCAGCTCCTCCAGATTTCGAACTCGGTTTCCAGCTCCTGCTGGTTCATTCCCAGCTCTCCCACGAGGTATTCCATGATCCCGTGGAAGTTTCGCAGGATCCATTGTTCCTTGGACGGAGGTTTCCGCCCGGGCCTGATGGCGGCCAGCGCCTCCAGGTGCGCGGGGTAGTGTACGGCAGTCGTGCTGTCCACCGCGGTGTCGTCGTGGTCGATGATGAGGCAGCGGAAGCGCAGGTGGATTGCGCTGGTCGGACCCATTCCGTATAGTATATGCATGCCGAGGGAAAAAGTCGCTGAGCGTCAGGCGATACCCCTGTCCTTCCGAGCCCTTGCCCTTTGCATCGGCCTCTCGTTCCCCCTGCTGACGATCTCCTGCACCGGCATCGCCGTCCGGGCGGCCGCCGGCATCTTCAGCGGGGGAGGAAGCGGCGGCAACGTCTTCACCAGTGATGACGACCCTGAGCTCATCGGCGACGCTCTTCCCTTTGCGCTGAAGACCTACGAAGCTCTTCTCGCCGCGGACCCGAAGAACGCCGAGCTCTCTCTTGCCACCGGCACCGCGTTCGTCGGCTATGCCTTCGCGTACGTGCAGACGCCGGCGGACGAGCTGCCGGTGGACGACGTGGACACGCAGCTCGCCATGCACGCCCGCGCGAAGAAACTCTTCCTCCGCGCCCGGGAGTATGTATTGCGCGGCCTGGAAATCCGCCGGCCCGGGTTCCGCGCCGCGCTGGACGGGCAGGGAGCGGCGGCCGCCCTGCGCCTCGCGCGCCGCGACGACATCGACTATCTCTACTGGGGCGGGGCCGCGTGGCTCGCGGCCTTCAGCGCGGATCCCTTCGACTTCTCTCTCCTCGTCACCGTTCCCCGCGCCATGGCGCTCCTGGAGCAGGTGAACGCGTGGAACGAGTCGTATCAGAAAGGCGCTGTGCACGAGCTGTTCATCTCGTTTCACGGCTCCGCGCCGCCGGACCTCGGCGGCAGCGTGGAAAAGGCCCGGGAGGACTTCCGCCGGGCCGTCGAGCTGTCCGGCGGACTCACCGCGGGGCCGTACGTTGCGCTGGCCTCTTCTGTCAGCGTGAAGACGCAGAACCCGGCGGAGTTCCGCGACCTTCTCGACAAGGCGCTCGCGGTGAACGTGGATGCGCTGCCTGCGCAGCGTCTGACGAACATCATCAACCAGAGGAAGGCGCGCTGGATGCTCGATCATGCGGACCGGTTTTTCCTCGAAGGGCAGGGAAGCGAATGAAATCTGCACGACTGTTGATCTGCATCGTTCTCCTGGCTGCCGCGGCGGCGGCGAGCGCTCCGGCTATCACCATCAAGCTGGGGAGCCTCGCGCCCATCGGCTCGCCGTGGGAGGTGGGGCTGCGGCGGATTGCCGCGGACTGGGACCGGCTCTCCGGGGGAACGGTGTCGCTGAAGATCTACTCCGGCGGCGTTGCCGGCGACGAGCCCGACATGATCAGGAAGATGCGCATCGGAACGCTGAACGGCGCCGCCATCACGGTGAGCGGCCTGCAGAACATCTTCAAGGGCTTCAAGACGCTGAGCTACCCGCTCCTCGTCAGGGACGACGACGAGCTGAACTACGTGCTCGGGAAGATGAAGCCGTATTTCTCCCAGCAGCTTTCCCAGCGTGGGTTCCGCGTGATCATGTGGTCCCCCGGCGGCTGGGTGTACCTCTTCTCCCGCAAGCCCGTCGTGCGTCCGGGGGACCTTCGCAGCCAGAAGCTCTGGGTATGGTCCGGTGATCCCGACGAGGTCCAGGCCTATCAGCGCGCCGGCTTTCAGACCGTGACGTTGGCGGTCACGGACCTGATGACCTCCCTGCAGGGCGGAATGGCGGACGCACTGGTCACGAGCCCGCTCCTCGCGGCCTCCAGCCAGTGGTTCGGCGTGGTGGGCAACATGTGCACATTGAAGCTCGGCCCCCTGTGGGGAGCAACGCTTGTCACGGAAAAAGTGTGGGCGGAGGTGCCGGCGGACCTTCAGCCCCGGCTCATCGAGGCCGCGCAGAAGGTGGCGGACTCCCTGGCGCCGGACCTCGTGAAGGCAGACGGGCAGGCCGTCGACGTGATGAAGAAGTACGGCCTTTCGATCAACAAGGTCACTCCCCAGGCGGAAGCGGAGTGGGGGGATCTCCTCGACAAGACGTTCTCGGGCCTCGTCGGCTCGACCTATGACCGGGAGAGCTACCAGATGGCGCGGAAATATCTCGATGAGTACCTCGCCGCCCACCCCCGCCCCTAGGGAGTCGGCCCGCCGGGTCCGGGCCATCCTGACCCGGGCGGAGGACCTGCTCTCCGTCCTCCTCATCGTCCTTGCCGCGCTGCTCTCCATCCTGCCGGTCTTCACCCGGCTTCTCCACGTGCCGGGAGTGCGCGGCGGCCCGGACTACATCCGGCACCTCGTCCTCTGGATCGCCTTTGCCGGCGGCGCCATCACCACCAGGGAAGGCCGGCACCTCGCGCTGAGCTTCGGCGTGGACCTCATGCCGTCGGATGTGAAAGCGTGGGTCAAGGTCCTCACGTCCTTCGTGGACATTCTTTTCCTGACGGTTCTGACGATCGCCGGGCTGTCCTTTTCCCTGCTGGGATTCGACCCGACGGCCCAGGTAGGCAGGATCCCCGCGTGGATCCTTTCCCTCATCATGCCCGCGGGATTCACTGCCATGGGCGTGCGCACGATCCTGCACTCGTCGCCTTCACGGTCCCGGCGATGGATCGTCGCGGCCGCCCTCCTCCCCGGGCTGGCCTTCGGGCTTGCCCCTCTTGCCAACCTCCTCAGCACCGCGGGCGCCCTGGGCCAGGCCGTGGCCGCGGCGCAGACCGCGGTGGCTCCCGTTCTGGCCGCGGTTCATATCCCCCTCCTGTTGCTCCTGATTGCCTCCACCCTGGTGGGCGGTCCATTCTTCATTCTGCTCGGCGGTCTTGCCGTTCTCTTTTTCTTCCATGCCGGAGGGGCGCTGGAAGCCATCCCGAATGAAGCCTACGTGATGCTCTCCGGCCCGCTCATCCCGGCGATCCCGTTGTTCACTCTTGCCGGCTTCATCATCTCTGAAAGCAAGGCGGGCGAGCGTCTCGTGCGCCTGTTCAAGGCCCTCCTGGGATGGCTCCCCGGCGGCGCGGTGATCATGAGCGTTCTCATCTGCGCTTTTCTCACCACGTTTACCGGAGCATCCGGCGTCACGATCCTTGCTGCCGGCGGCCTCCTTTTCTACATCCTGACGCAGGACGGGTATCGAAAGCCGTTCAGCACCGGCCTCCTGACGGCATCCGGCAGTATCGGCCTGCTTTTCCCGCCGAGCCTCCCGGTAATTCTCTATGGGGTCATCGCCCAGGTGAGCATCAAGGAGCTCTATGTCGGGGGACTCCTCCCGGGCATCTTCATGATGCTCACGCTTGCCGCGATGGGCTTCATAGAGGCAGCGCGCCACAAGACACCCCGGACTCCGTTCAGGCTCACCGAGGCCCTGCCGGCGCTCCGCGACGCGGGACTGGAGGTCATTCTTCCGTTCCTGATCCTCTTTCTGTTCCTGCGCGGCATCATGACGCTCGTAGAAACTGCAGCCTTCTCCGTACTATACGCCTTCGTGCTTGAGGTGTTCGTCCACCGGGACATCAAGTTCCGCGAGATCCCCGGCGTGTTTCTCAAGAGCACGATGATCATGGGCGGCGTGCTCGTGATCCTCTCCATGGCGAACGCGCTGTCCTACTACCTCGTGGACGCGCAGATCCCCACGAAGATGGCTGCATGGCTTCACACCTCGGTGAGGTCGCCGGTGATCTTCCTGCTCCTCGTGAACCTCGCGCTCCTCGTGGTGGGATCGTTCCTGGAAATCTACAGTTCCATCACCGTGGTGGCGCCGCTTCTCATCCCCCTCGGCGTCTCCTACGGGGTCGAGCCCCTGCACCTGGGGATCATCTTCCTGGCGAACATGGAGCTGGGGTACCTGATGCCGCCGGTGGGGATCAATCTCTTTCTCTCGTCGTACCGTTTCGAGAGACCGCTGGCGTTACTCTACCGGGATGTGCTTCCGTTCCTGCTGGTATTGCTTGCAGCGGTGCTGGTCATCACATACGTGCCGTGGATGACCTCCGTGCTGCGGCCCCTGATAAAGTTCTAGCCCGGAGGGCGCGAAGCGCCCGGGTCAGTCCCGCCCACCCCGACGCACCTCTATGTCATGTCCAGCGGGCTGCGCTCCGCGCGCGGGTCCCGCCTGTTGTTCAGAAAGTAAAAGCTGGACCGGATCCGCGTCCCGTTCTTGACCGAGATGCGGCCTTCCTTCAGCCAGTGGGTGACAGTGCGCTCGTTCCTCTGGAACATGCGAGCGAGGGCGGCGGGGGACATTCCGTAGGTGCGGCTGATCCACTGCAGCATGGACTGGGGGCTTTGCTCGCGCATCTTCGACTCCTCCGCAGAGATGGGCATACCACTAGGAGTATCGGAGAGACCAGCTCGGGCCTGAACGGCGTTTTGCTGGACTGGCAGGGGTCCGGCTTTCGGAGTACAATCCCTGGAAGAAATGTGGCGTCGCTTTTCCCTTCCTCTGACTATTCTTATCCTCTGCTCGCTCGCCGGCGCCATCTCCGCCTGGACGCAGGGCCGGACCGTGACCGTTCTCACCGTGGACGGGCCCATCGATCCCATCAGCGCCCGCTATGTCCAGAGGGGCCTGGACGCCGCCGCCCGCGAGGGCGCGGCCCTTGCCGTGATCCAGCTCGATACTCCTGGCGGCCTTTCCGTCTCCATGGATCAGATCGTCTCCCGCATCCTGGCCTCCCCGGTCCCGGTTGCCGTGTACGTGTGGCCGCGCGGCGCGCGGGCCGCGTCTGCCGGCGTGTTCATCGCCATGGCGGCGCAGATCGCCGCCATGGCGCCGGGCACGCACATCGGCGCCGCACACCCGGTGTCCTCTGGCGGTGCGGACATCCAGGGGACCATGGGGGAGAAGGTCCTCAACGACACGCTGGCCAAGCTGAAGTCATTGACCCAGCTCCGGCACCGCAACCTGGACTGGCCGGACCAGGCTGTGCGCCGAAGCCTCTCCTTCACCGCAACGGAAGCAGTCTCCCGGCGGATCGTGGATCTCACCGCCTCCGACCTCGAGGACCTGCTGGTGAAAGTTGATGGGCGGACCGTGGACATGCCCCACGGCACGATGGTCCTCCACACCCGGGGCCTGGAGGAGCGGCCGTTCTCCATGAACTTCATGGACCGTTTCCTCGGCTTCCTGGTGAACCCCGACATCGCCTACATTCTTCTCATCATCGGGATGTTCGGGATCATCTTCGAGCTGTCCCATCCCGGGATCGTGGCACCAGGAATTGCCGGGGGAATTGCGCTCCTTCTTTCCTTCATATCCTTCGGAAGTCTTCCCACGAACCTCGGCGGCGTGCTCTTCATCGTTCTCGCGATCGTGCTTTTCATCCTGGACATCAAGCTGCCGACACACGGCGTGCTGACCGCGGGCGGGATCCTCTCTTTCGTGCTGGGATCCTTCCTGCTCTTTCCACCGTGGCGTGCGCCCCGGCTCCCTTCCGGCCCTGTGGCGCGGGTCTCGCCGGCAATCATCTTCCTCATGACGGCCCTCGTGGCCGCGTTCTTCGTTTTCGTCGTTTCCAAAGGACTTCTGGCGCAGAGAAGGAGGCCCACTATCGGTACCGAATCCATCACCGGATCCACAGGCCGGGCGTTGACCGACATCGACCCCGTCGGGCAGGTGCAGAGCATGGGCGAGCAGTGGAGCGCCCGATCTGTGGAGGGGACAATCCATGCCGGGGAAAGCGTCGAGGTGGTGGGCCGTGAAGGGCTGACCCTCCTCGTGCGCCCGCGCGGCCCGCACACTCAAGGAGGAGTGGCATGAACATCATTCTTATCGTCGTCATCGTGATCCTCGTGATCATCATTCTCTCGGCCTCCATCAAGGTCGTGCGGGAGTACCAGAGGCTCGTGGTGTTCCGCCTCGGCCGGTCCATCGGCGCGCGCGGCCCCGGCCTGGTGTTCCTGATCCCCATCGTGGACAAGCCGGTCTGGACCGACCTGCGCGAGCTCTACCTGGAGATCCCCAGCCAGACCTGCATCACGAAGGACAACGCCCCCATCGACATCGACTTCCTCATCTACTGGCGCGTCATGGATCCGAGCCTCTCCGTGATCCAGGTGGCGAACTTCGCCGGCGCAAGCCAGGGAATTGCCACCACGACGCTGCGCGCCGTCATCGGCGACATCCCCCTGGACGACGTTCTTTCCAAGCGCGAAGAAATCAACCGGGTCCTCCGGACCAAGCTGGACGAGGTGACCGAACGCTGGGGCGTGAAGGTCACCACCGTGGAGATCCGAGAGATCGTGCCTCCCAAGGACATCCAGGACGCCATGAACCGGCAGATGTCGGCGGAGAGAAACAAGAGAGCCATGGTCATCGAGAGCGAGGGAAAACGCCAGTCCGCGATCCTCGTTGCCGAGGGAGAGAAGCAGTCCGCGATCCTCAAGGCGGAAGGAGACAGGCAGGCCGCCATCCTGCGTGCCGAGGGCTTCGCCCTGGCCCTGGAGAAGATCTTCGGCACGGCGAAGACCGTGGATTCCAAGACCATGATGCTGCAGTACTTCGACACGCTGAAGCAGATGGGGACGGGCCCTGCTACGAAGTTCATCTTCCCCATGGAGTTCGTGAACATGCTGAAGCCGCTGGCCGGCCTTGCCGAAGAGGTCGTGAAAAAGCAGGGCACGTGAGCGCCGCGGCGCCGGAGCGCCGGCCCCACCCGCCCGCCCCCCATCCCGAACCTGGAGGTTTGAATGGCAGAGCTCTTGAGATGCAAATCGTGCGGCTACGTGGCGGAGGCAGGCAAGGTGGGTGACGTGTGCCCGGCCTGCGGAGTGCCCCGCAAGATGATGGAGCCATGGACAGACCCCGTCTCCCGGAGACGCCGATACCTGCTTGGCTTTGACCTGCATCCCATCATCGATCACTTCTCCATCTGCTATGCGACCTCTGCGCTGGCCGTTGCGCTGTTCGTCCTGATCTTTCCCGAGGTGTTCCGCCTGACTGCGACGGGTGTCATGCGCGCGTTCATCGGCGTCCTGCCCCTTGCCGTGATCGGGAGCTTTCTCTCCGGCCTTTTCGACGGGAAGGTCAGATTCCGCCGGACCACTGCGCCCCTGCTGCGGCGAAAGAAGGTCGTGGGCACGCTGTTCTTCATCTTCGCGACCGCGGCGGCCGTTGTGACGTTTGCCGTCGGCCCCTTCGAGACCTGGGTCAGGGTGCTGGTCGTGCTCCTTGAAGCAGCCGGCGTGGCCTGCGCGTTCGTGCTGGGGAGGATCGGCAAGGACCTTCTGCAACCGCTTTTCCCGGGCTGAACCCTGTTTCGCGCGGCAGCGCGACTCGCGCCGAAACGGTTTGCGCTGCCTGCGCTTTTTCTTTACGGAACGTCGATCATCCTGTAGAATAGGAGACACCCCGCTGCGCGGTGGGCAGCTCGTTTCGGCGGCGCTCGTCGCGTTGTTGTCTCTCCTCCTTCGAGCCTGCCCGCGCGCTCCCGGCGGCGCTCCGCGGAAGAAGACTGTGCCTGGGCGGCGGGGCGTGTCCAGAGCGGCCCCGGTTCCGGGCCGACCCTCACGTGTCGGCAGGGCTCGTCACCCCCAGCTTGTTCCGCGTGGCCACGTGCGTGTAGATCATCGTCGTTGATACATCGGAGTGGCCGAGGAGCTCCTGGATGGTCCGAATGTCGTATCCCTTTTCGATCAGGTGCGTCGCGAAACTGTGCCGGAGCGTATGAACGCTGGCATGCTTGACGATGCCGGCAGCCCGCACCGCGTCGCGAAAGGCTTTCTGAAAAGTCGTGGGATAGATGTGAAATCTTCGCACCGCCCGGGTGCCAGGGTCGATGGAAAGCGACGCCGAGGGGAAGACCCAGTACCAGCCCCAGCCTGTCGAGGCGCTCGGCATCTTTCTCTCGAGGG
>DATKLM010000205.1:0-50651 GCA_035542415.1 Spirochaetia bacterium | reverse complement strand
GTCCGATGGAGCGAGCTCCTGCGCGTGCTTGAGATAGTTGAGGGCTCGCCGGTACTCATGGTTGTCCGCGAGGAGATCCGTGATGTCCCGGAGGGACTCCAGGTCGTCGGGATTCTCCCTCAGCGCGAGGCGAAGGTCCGCCATGGCGGCATCCGCTCCGCCTGTCTGTCGCTCCGCGCGGGAGCGAAGCAGGTAGAACGTCGCGCGGGAGGCGGAGGAAGCCGCCGCGGTCAGGCCGCTGGCAATGAGGTCAAGCGCCTCCTGGATCTTCCCGGCGGCAAGCTGAGTTCGGACCGTGAGGAGCACCGGCTCGTCCCCGCCTACCTTCCTTCCGAGCGCGGCGGCAAAGGAGAGCGCCTGGTCGTTGTCTCCGAGGTTCATGGCGATGCGCCAGCCCAGCTTCAGGACGTCCGCGGTCCGCGCCGGGGCGGGGATGCGGGCGAGATACGCCGACGCCTCCTGCCATCTCTGCGAGCTCGCCGCGGAGTCCGCGAGCAGAGCGAGCGCGCTTGCCCGGGAAGGGTCCAGCTGGAGAGAGCGGGTGAGGGCCGCTTCGCCAAGGGCGCTGTTCCCCCGGGACAGCAGGATGCGGCCGCGAAGCTCGGGAAAGGCGGGGTCGTTCGGGAAGCGGTTCTCCGCCTCCGCGGCGACCCGCAGTGCGCCGTCCGGATTGTTCGCCTTCTCCAAGAGGATCTCGGCCTTCAGGGCGATGGCTTCGGCAACGTCCGGCTTCACGCGCAGGAGAGAATCCAGCTGGGAAAGGGCATGGTACCAGTCACCCATCGCTTCGAATGCTCGGGCACGGAGGACGATGAGATCGGGTGACTCCGGCGCAGCGAGGAGCGCGCGGGCCGCCGCGTCGGCCGCCTGCCGGGGCTGACCCGCGGCAAGGTTGACCCGCGCGAGGGCCTCGTACGTGAGCGCCGGGGCAGGAAGCTCCGATGCCTCTTTCGCAAGGGCAGGAAGCTCCGCGCCGGCCCTTCCCTGCGCAACAGCGCTGCGGATGATCCCCATCTTGGCCGGGTAGAATGCCGGGTCCCGGCGAAGGCACTCTTCGTACACCGGCCGCACCGCATCCGCCGGCCGGTCCTGCCGCTCCAGCACCGTGGCGCGCAGGTACGGCGGAAGAACCGAATCCGGGCGCAGGTTGTCCGCCTGCGATACCGCGTTGAGGGCGTCATCCGCCGCGGCGTCATCGAGCTTCGCGCCCGCAACGAGCAGGGACAGGGCGGGAGCCAGCCGGGTGAAGAAGTCAGAGAAGGCCGGCGGCTGTGAGGACGCGGTTGCGGAGCGGGGGAACGGATTCTCGATGTCCGGATACAGCGAGGAGAAGAGCCAGCTGCCGAACCCCGCCGGTCCGGATCCCTGGGGAGTATCCGCGAGGCCGTCCCTGGACAGAGCAGCGGCCGCTTTCGTCAGGGACGCCGCCGAGCCGTTCTCCATGACGCGCACGGCGTCACGTGCCGCGGCCTCGCGTTCTGCTGAAACGTCCTGCTTCGGCGGCGGGGTCGGGGCGGGGGGAGTGGCGCATCCCGTCGCCAGCGCGGCGGCGAGCAGGACGAGGAGGCGCCGGGCCCCTGCTCTCATGGCATCTCCCTGGCGTTGATGGCCTGGCTGATCATGGGTCCCAGGGGGACCGTGACCATGTAGTAGTCGTTGGAGGCGTTCCACAGTGTGAAGCCCTGCGCGGCGCCCTGCAGGGCGCCCTGCACCTGGTCCACGAGATACGTCGAGTACACCGGCGGAGGGAAGTTGAGCTCTCCCCCGATGCGGAATGCCTGGACGTAGGGACGGATGACGCTCCGGCCGTCCACGATGTACGACGCGCGCCGGGTCCCCTCCTGGTAGATGTACTGGGCCCGGGGAAGGTATGCCATGGATCCCAGGAAATCGCGCGGGAAGTGCGACGGGTAGAACATCGGCTGGATCACGTCCACGTAGCGGGAGTACATCTCGATGTTCTGGGCCACCCAGTTGGAGATCCGCGCCCAGCCGCAGTAGCCGTACACGTCCGCGGAGATCGGGATGGTGAGCGCTTCCCGCGCCCGCGCCAGGAAGGATTCCAGGGCCTCGATCTTCCCCATGCCGTCGCGGCGGGAGCGCCACGTGATGCGGCTCAGGTCCCCGTCGGAGGGGAAGCGGATGTAGTCGAACTGGATCTCGTCCACCCCGTGGGACTGCAGCTCGCGGGCGATGTCGACGTTGTAGTTCCAGACGAACTCCGAGTAGGGATCCACCCAGTATTCCCGCTGGAAGTACGTCTCCTCTCCCGTCTCCTCGGCCGTGGTCTTTTTCAGGTACCGCCACGGCGCTTTCGCGATCCTGTCCCACGCGGCATAGGCGAAGTTGTCCGCGTTGTACAGCTGCTCGTCGCGGAACACGACGATGCGGCCGATGAGGTACAGCCCGTTCGCGTGCGCGGCCTGCACGACGTCGTCGATCTTGAACCTCTTGCGGACGGCGCCGATCTTCTGCGGGTAGGGAAGCTCGGTGTCATAGGTGAGGAAGCCGAAGTCGTCCTTGAAATCCAGGACGATGCTGTTGAGGCCCTGCGCCTTGAGGAAATCGAAATGGGACTGGATGTACTTCCCCGAGGCCTGGTGAGAGGAGACGTAGATGCCGTACTTGTCCGCTGCCGCGGCCATCCGCTGCGCCTTCTCCGCGGAGAGCGAAAGCGCGGCGTCGATCTTTTCCACGAGTTTCCACGAGGCATCCCCGGGGGAATAGTCCCAGCGCGCGTTGTCCGCGCCCACCTCGAGAAGCCAGGGGGCGGTCTCCGACTCACGGCGGAACGTGATCTTGCGCACGGCTGACCCGAGGGGACCGGAGCTGAGGTTGATCTGCGTGACGGACTTTGTTCCCTTCTTCAGAACGAACAGGCCCTTCTCGAAGCCCAGCTCGAACCAGATCAGGGTGGGGTCCGTGGGATCGTACGCCAGGGAGGCGATCTCCTCGTAGTTGCCCCCTCCGAGCTGGAGTGACACGAGCGCCTCGGAGAGGGACTTCCAGGTCTTTCCGCCGTCGACGGATTCGAAGAAGCCGTGGAACGACGTCCCGACGAGGATTCCCGCGGCGCCCCCGGGCCCGAGGGAGAGGCAGGTGAGCTGGTCGTTCGCCCTGATGGGATCCTTCAGCTCGACCCTCGTCCAGGTGTCCCCTTCATCCGAGCTGAGGTACAGCTCCTCCAGCGTCGCGATTCCCACTCTCTTCTCGTCCAGCGGGTCGAAGGCGAGATCCGTGACGATGGGCGGCCGGTCCTCCGTGAACGGGTAGACCGCCCGGCGGGGAAGGCCGGCGTTCTTTTCCGTCCAGGTCTTTCCGCCGTCCGTCGTGAGGAGAATCCCCTGGGTCCGTGAGACTCTCCAGATCACGGTGGAGGAGAACCGGTAGACCCGATCCGGCGCGTACTGCGTCTCCAGGGCCAGCGGCCCGTGCCGCCCGGGCATCGCGAGCGCGCGCGACGTGTCGGCACTGAGCGCCAGCGCGCGGGGCGGGTCCGAGGTTCCTTCCTGCGCGCTCAGGAACGTGACGATCCCGGCTGAAGAGACAAAGATCAGGGACACGGCAACGATGAGGATGAGCCGCTTGCTCATACCTTATTACTCGGCCGGCGGGTGCTGAAAAATGAAATAATGAGCGTGATTCCCAGGACGACGAGGATGATGGGCCACCACTGCCGGACGAACGCCACGAGACCTCCGTCTTCGTGATGAAGGCTGAACGGGAGGAAGGCAAGGCCGAGGAAGAAGAAGAATATCGCCGGCACGAGGATGGCGGTCCTGGCCGCGGCCCGCTTGCGAAGTCCGAAGGGAACCAGGGACAGCGCCGTGATCAGCATGAAGACGGGCCAGATCCGCGCGAGGCTGCCCGGGGGAAGAATCGTGGTGGCCAGCAGAAGGACGAGGCCGCCCAGGGTCAGCACCATGCCCGGGATGATCCAGTTGTCCGAGTGCTTCCTTGGCCACGCGAGGTAGAGGAACACCAGGCCGACCAACACGAACGGGACAGGCCACAGGCGCCCGGGCTGCGGCAGGTAGCCCAGGTTCCACAGGAGGAGCACTCCTCCGACGAGCAGAGCGGCCACCCCGATGACGAGAAAGAGGTTCGGGTAGCGCGGCCGGGGGGCCGGCGTGGACCGCGGTTTCACCCGCGGGGAGGCGCTGGAGCGCCCAAGGGCCCTGCTCATGCGCCGAGGTTCTCCACGATCCGTGCCGCGAAGGCCGACGTGGAAACCTGTTTCGCTCCCTCCATGAGCCGCGCGAAGTCGTAGGTGACGGTCTTCTCTGCAATTGTCTTCATCAGTCCCGACTCGATGAGGGCAGCGGCTTCCTTCCATCCCATGTAGTCGAACATCATCTGGCCCGACAGGAGGACGGAGGACGGGTTGGCCATGTCCTTGTTCGCGTACTTTGGCGCGGTGCCGTGCGTGGCTTCGAAGATCGCGTGCCCCGACACGTAGTTGATGTTTCCTCCCGGGGCGATCCCGATGCCTCCCACCTGGGCGGCCAGGGCGTCCGAGATGTAGTCCCCGTTGAGGTTCGTCGTGGCGATCACGTCGAACTCCGCGGGCCGGGTGAGGATCTGCTGGAGGAAGTTGTCCGCGATGGCATCCTTCACGAGTATCTTCCCCGGTGGGACGGTCACCGGCTCTCCGCCGTCACCCTGCGTGACGATGCGGTCACCGAACTCCCGGCGGGCCAGCTCGTAACCCCACTCGCGGAACGCGCCCTCGGTGAACTTCTGGATGTTCCCCTTGTGGACGAGCGTGACGCTCTTCCTTCCGCGGGACAGGGCGTAGGAGATGGCAGCGCGGACCAGGCGTTCAGATCCGGTGCGGCTCACCGGTTTGATGCCGATGCCCGAGTCTTCCCGGATCTGCCACTTCATGGAGTCACGGAGGAACGCAATGAGCTTTCGGACCTCCGGCGTTCCCTCCTTTGCCTCGAAGCCGGCGTACACGTCTTCCGTGTTTTCCCGAAAGACGACCATGTCCACTTTCTCCGGATGCGCCACGGGGGACGGCACCCCGGGGTACCAGCGCACCGGCCGCAGGCAGACGTAGAGGTCGAGCTTCTGCCGCAGGGCCACGTTGAGGCTGCGGATTCCCCCGCCCACCGGCGTGGTGAGGGGACCCTTGATGCCGACCAGGTGCGTGCGGAACGCATCTTCTGTCTCCGGCGGCAGCCACTCCCCGGTCTCCCGGAACGCCTTCTCCCCGGCGAGCACGGGAACCCATTCCACGCGGCGCCTGCTGCCGTACGCCTTTGCCACCGCTTCGTCGAACACGCGCCGCGCCGCGCGCCAGATATCAGGACCTGTCCCGTCCCCTTCGATGTAGGGGACGAGGGGTATGTCCGGGACCGAAAGGCCGGACTCGCTTCGTGTGATTTTCGAGCCCATCATGTGCCCCGTCGCCAATCCTATCAGAAGGCTTTTGCCTTGCCAATGCGCCGCCTTCCTGCTACGATCCTCACTCGACCATGAGACCCTCCAGACTGCGGGTGACCGCCTGCGCCGTGATTGCGGCTGCCCTGGCCGCGCTTCTTGCGGGGTGCGGCTCATCCGATTCGCGATTCTACCTGGGGACATTCCAGCAGAACCAGGACCTGCGCGAGCTGTTCCGCCTTTTCTCCAAGGAAAAGGACCAGGCAAACCGCTACGTGCTGATCCAGCAGATAGCCTCAGCGCTTTCGAACGCCGGCCACAAGGACAAGGAGATCATCTTCCTCACCACCCACGTGGAAAAGAATCCCGCTGACATCTACAACGCGTACTACCTCCTCCTCGTGGCTGACGCCTACCGGGACATGAAGGCTGTCCCCCTGGCCATTCACTACTACCGTCGTATTCTCGCGAACAATGCCGACCTTCTCGTCCAGGGCCGCTCAGTTCACCTCCAGTCTCTGCAGGAGCTCCTGGACCTGGAAACAAATCCGGAATACCGGATCGAGTACTACAAGGAGCTCATCTCACGCTTCGGCGACCAGATCGAGCACCCGGCCGCGGACTGGTACTACATGGCCAGGAGCTATGAAGAGGTCGGGGAGTGGGAACAGGCCTTCCAAGCCTACCAGAAATACCAGAACTACCCCGACACCGACATCCCCGGAGATCCCAACGCTTACCGCACGGCGAACGAAAAGGTCGCTCTTTACTACAATGCGGACAAGTACAGCGCGGACAAGAGTTGGATGATGCCTGATCTCGAGGCGCTGGTCGCCGCGGTCAAGGACGCCATCACGACGAAGAACCTCGCCAAGATCCAGAAATACCAGGCAAGGGTGAACTTCTTCTCCGAGGGATGGGATCAGAAGTCCCTTTTCGGCGATCCCACCGGCGAAAACGGTCCGAGCTTTTCGATCCGGGAGTATCTCTACACCTCGTATCCGAAGTTCGACAGCCAGCTTGACATCGCCGCCAACGGGAAGGAAGCCACGCTCCGAACAACGGACTGGAACTTCCGGCCGCCCACATGGTACCTGGTCTTCCGCAAAGTGGACTTTCCCGCGAATCCTGACATCAACGGGCAGTGGGAATGGGCTGGGATACGCTTCGGCGAAAAGATCTGACCGCGGCGGCGCTTGCGCTGGTCGTCTCCGCCGCGGCCGCCGGCGCCGTGGAGAGTCCCGCCTCAGCCCTTCCGGCGGAGTCGACCGGCCAGAGAGGGGTCACCGGCACCGGTCCCCTTCCGGCCCTCCAGGGCCACCGGGGTGAGGAGCTCTATTCGCTGGACATGCCGGATGAGGAGGTCATCGGGCGATACACCGCCGGCCTCCTTGCCCAGAAGAAGGACTGGCTGCAGGGCGTGCTGGACCGCCGGGCCCGGTACCGGTGCGTCATTGCCGCGGCCGTGGAAGCGCGCGGCATGCCGCGCGAGATGGCGTTCCTGCCCGCCGTGGAGTCCGGGTTCCAGGCATTCGCCGTGTCGCCTCGCGGCGCCGCGGGGCTCTGGCAGCTCATGCGGAACACCGCCTCTCCGCTCGGGCTGCGGATGGACCAGTGGCTGGACGAGCGCAGAGACTTCTGGAAAGCCACGGAGGCATCGCTCGACAAGCTGGAAGACAACGACAAGCAGTTCGGCGACTGGTACCTCGCGCTGGCCGCGTACAACTGCGGCGCGGGACGCCTTTCCGCCATTCTGCGGAGGTTTCCCGACAGCGACTTCTGGACGCTGAGAAGAAGGGGAGTGCTGCCCCGGGAGACTGCCGCCTTCGTCCCGCAGTTTCTGGCCCTGGCCCGGATCCTGGGCTATCCCGGCCGCTACGGCCTCACGCTGGACTGGGACCCATCCCCCGCATGGAGCCGCGTTCCGCTTCAGGGATGCGTGGACCTTCGCATCCTTGCGCGGGAGTCCGGCGTTCCTTTTGACGTCCTGACTGCCGGGAACCCCGAGCTCAACTTCCCGATCACGCCGCCCGGTTCGTATCGCTACATGCTGAAAGTGCCGCAGGAGTACGAGCAGGCAGTCGTGGACACTCTCGCCCTTGCATCGGTGCCGCTGATGCAGTTCAATATCCACGTGGTGAAGACCGGCGACACGCTGTCAGAAATCGCCCGGAGGTACCGCATCAGCGTGGAGGTGATCCAGCAGTTCAATCCGCGGATTGTCCCGCGCGCACTGCAGGTGGGAACCCGGGTGCTCATCCCGATGACACGGTCATGACGTCGGCGAAACGCGTTCTTCCAGTGCTGTGGCTCTTCGCGGCCGCCTCGCTTTTCGCCCAGGCGCCTGCCGGCCGGCTTGTGACGGACGAGCCCGGATACACGGTGCGCTGCCGGGTGGATTGGGCTGCGGGTTCGCTTGACGTCGAAATATCGCACCAGCTCGATCCCTCCGCCCCGACCCTTCCCCACGCAAAAAGCGACGCGGAGTCGGACATCCAGTCCCGTCTCGGCGCATTCCTGATCTCTTCCATCTCGACGGTCCTGGTGGACTCCTCCCATTCCTACGGCAGCCTGCTGCAGAACGACCCGTCCCTTTTTTCCCGGGTGAGCGCCGTCACGGCAAGCGTCCCCGGCGGGAGCATGTCCCTGTCTGAAGATTTCTCCCGCCTCATTGCCCGCTACGAGATCCCGCTCTTCGGGACCCAGGGCATCGCGTCACCGCTCTTCCCGTCCCGCAGCGTTCCCGTTCCGCGCATGCTGGGATGGGTCCCGACCCGGCCGTTCAGCGGGCTTCTCATCTATGCCCGCGGGAGGCTGCCCACCGCAGGCTCCGCGAACATGGCCTCCGCCCGGCCGGCGCTTTTCCCGCGGATCTTCGATGAGGACATGACCCTTGTTATGGACAAGAGCATGGTCAGCCCGGAGGCGCTGGCGCGCTGGGGCATGGTCGGCTACGCCGCGGGGCTGGAGGACGAGGCGCCCCTGGTGAGGGCGGGCGCACTGCCTCTCCGGGTGGTCGCCCGCGGCGTGTTCGGCGACAACAACACGGACATCGTCATCCCGTCTGATGGGGCGCGCAGGCTGCTCACCCTGCCGGAAAACAGGGCGCTCCTGCGGGACGGCAGGATCGTGATCGTTCTGGACAGCCTGGAATAGGGGCTGCTGTCAGTCCAGCATGGCTCTTGCCATGACCATCGAATCCCCGACCATGTTGTCGATGACACAGTACTCGTTGGGCTGGTGAGCGGTTTCTTCGATCCGTGACCACACCACCGTCGGGATGCCCGCCATCCGCAGCCATGCGCCGACCGTTCCGCCGCCGATCCCCACGAGGGAGGCGTCCACGCCGTAGACGCCCTTGATGGCGCGGCGCATCGTCGAGACCACGGGCGCGTCTGCCGGCGTCGGGGGCGAGCCGCCCTTCTGGACCTGCTCCACCTCGACTGTCACGCCGAAGTCCTTCTCCACCGTGGTGCAGATGGCGCGGACCTCTTTCAACACGTCCGCGAGGTCGTGCCGGGGGAGAACGCGGGAGTCGAGGTAGAACACGTCCTCACCGGGGAGCGTGTTCACGTTGGGCACGTTCGCCTCCTTGCGTGTCGGGACGAACGTGGAGGCAGGCGGGGAGAAGAGGTCGTCCCGGTCGCCGAAGCGCTCGCGCAGGCGCGCGAGCCGCACCACGAGGTGAGACCCGGCCTCGAACGCGTTGATCCCCTTCTCCGGGGTGGAGGCGTGGCACTGTTTTCCCCGAACGACGAACCTCAGCCACAGGATGCTCTTCTCCGCGATCTCGATGAGGCTCCCGTCCGGCGAGCCGCTGTCCGGGACAAGGGCCCGATCCTCCGGACCGAACAATCCCTTCGTCTTCAGCACGTGACGCACGCCATGCTCAGAGCCGGTCTCCTCGTCCGACACGAAGAGAAGCTTGACGGTCCTGCGGGGGCGCAGGCCGAGCTCTTTCACGGCCGCAGCCGCGAAGACCGAGGCCACCAGGCTCTGCTGGTTGTCCTCCACGCCGCGGCCGATGAGGCGGCCGTCCCGAACCACGACGGAGTAGGGGTCTGAGCTCCAGAGCTTCGCCTCTCCCGGGGGCACGATGTCCAGGTGCGTCATGATCCAGAACGTGCCCGGGTCCGCCCCCCCGGGAATCGTCACCACGACGTTCGGCCGCTCTCCGCGCGGCACCCGCTCGTCCGGCGCGTTGTACATCTCTGACGGGCCAAGCCCCAGCTTCTCCAGCCAGGCGATCAGGACCTGGGCCTTGTCCCACTCTCCCGCGCCCCCGTTCTGCGGCCCCAGGGCGGGCACCGCGGTCAGGGCGCGCTGGAGCTCGATCATGCCGTCGCGTTTCGCGATGATTGTCCGCCGCAGCCTCTCCCGTGCTTCCATTGCTTCGATGTATATGGAATTTCGACCGCCGGCACAAGGCTCCTGCACTTGAAAAAGGACCGCCCGCTCGGGCAGTATAGGTCCATGGTGCGTCGCGTGGCGGCCGTCGTGGCCGCCGGGATCTCCCTGCTCGCTCTTCTTTCCTGCGGCGCCAGGGCGGCCGGGTACGGCGTGGTCCTGTGGGGAGAAACCGGCACCGCGCTCGCCACGGGCAGCGTCGTGCCCGTCATCCGTGACGCCCCCATCAACTCCTCCTGGCTCATCCTCGTCCCCGGGGAGAAGAAGGCGCGGGAGTTCCCGATGGGACGCATCCGCTTTTTCAAGAAGAAGGGAGAGGCGGCAGACTACGCCCGGCAGTTCCGGACGTACGTCCAGTCGTGGGCGGTCTCCATGAAGGAGGACCCGCCGCCTCTTCCCATCCGCGACCAGGGGTCCCCGGAAGGGAAGGTCATCTACAAGCTGAAGCCGGGCCAGCTCGTGAAGGTGGTGTCCCGGTCTCCCGCGCCCGAGACGATCCAGCAGTACTCGGATTACTGGTACGAGGTGGTCACCGACGACGGGTATGGCGGGTTCGTCTTTGGCCACTACCTGCGTCCTTTCACCACGCCCGGAGACCCTGCCGCGGAAGCCCAGCGGGTCATGAGCCAGGATCCCACGCTGGACAGGATCATGAGCAACACGTGGAGGCCGGACTGGTTCCGCGACATGCTTGCCCGCCAGACCATCGACCTGACGATGTTCCGTGAGGACGTGGGCCTGTTCCCCGGCCCGTCGGACAACGTCATGCGGCTCGTGCTTCCCCTCTCGACGCTGGAATTCCACTACACAGGGATCCAGAAGCTCGGGGAAAGCAGCTACGTATTCACCGGCTCCGACCTGCGGATCACCGTCGTGGATGAAGAGCGCATCAGCATCTACTACCGGTACAAGGACCAGGCGGTGAGCGGCCTGTATTCTCTGATCAAGGAGGACATCGGAGAGCTGGTGGCCGCGGAGCAGAAAAGACGACAGGCTCTGTTCGACGGCCTCCTGTCCCGCGGCGCTGTTCTCACCAGCAGCGCCTACGGCACCATCACCCTCGCGCCGGGAATGCACTTCAGCTGGAGCGGGTTCGGAAAGCTCGTCCCGTCGCTGGTGCCGGGGGACGCCGCCGGTCGGGGATCAATCGATTTTCCGCTCCACGCTGCCAAGGAGCTTGCCGCTGACTACGACGGCGTGATCACGTTTGCGTTCGAGAGGCCGGGCGCATCCGGGGGCGCTTCCGCCGGGGCGTCCGCGGCGGCTGCGGCCTCCGGAGTGAGCTTCCTCTACAAGGCCACCGCCGGCGGCCTGCGCTTCACGTCCCTGGACCGGGACAGCGTCTCCAACCTCGTTGTCACGCACCCGGGCATCTCCCCCGTCGTCATCTTCTTCACGCAGGCCGGCCACTAGTACCCCCGCATGCCCCTGGTAAGCCTCAGCGGCGTCTGTGTTTCCTTCGGGGATCGACGCCTCCTCGACTCGGTGAACCTCACCGTCTCCACCGGTTCCCGCATGGCTCTCGTCGGCCCGAACGGCAGCGGCAAGACCACGCTCATGCGGATCATGGCCGGCCTGTCGGCCGCGGACACCGGAGAGGTCGTGCCGGAGAAAGGCACGCGCGTTTCGTACGTCCCGCAGTCCGGCGTGATTCTCAGCGAGTGGACGCTGCGCCAGGAGGCGGAGAAGGCTTTCGAGCGGGGGAGGCTGCTCCAGGAGGAGATCCGCTCCCTGGAGGAGAAGCTGGGCGCTCTCTCGTCGCAATCCTCCTCGGAGACGCTTCTCTGGAAGCACCATGAGCTGCAGGAAAGCCTTGAGAAGAGCGGATTCTACCGGCGGGAGGAAGCCATCGACCGCGTCCTGGGCGGCCTGGGCTTTGCGCGCGACGACCAGCAGCGCCCCTGCCCGTCATTTTCCGCCGGGTGGGGGATGAGGATCGCGCTTGCCCGGGCGATTCTCGAGAGCCCGGATATCCTCCTCCTGGACGAGCCCACGAACTATCTCGACATCGAGGCCCGCGCGTGGCTGAAGGACTTCCTGAAGGACTTCCCCGGCGGGCTTCTCCTCGTGTCGCACGACCGGTGGTTTCTCGACGCCGTCGTGAGCGCGGTGGCGGAAATCTACATGGCGCGCGTCTCCGTTTTCTCGGGCAACTACTCCCGCTACGAGGTGACGCGGAGCAAAGAGCTGGAGTCCATCATGGCGCGGTGGCAGGCGCAGCAGGAGGAGATCGCCCGGATCGAGGCTTTCATTGCCCGGTTCCGCTACAACGCCTCCAAGGCGCGCCTGGTGCAGAGCCGGATCACAGCGCTCTCCAAGATGGAAAGGATCGAGACCCCGCCGGTCGTCAAGTCCATCCACTTCTCTTTCCCCGCGCCGCCCCACTCCGGGCGGCTCGTCCTGTCCTGCGCGGGCCTGGCCCGGTCGTATGGCGAGCATCAGGTGTTCCGGGGGCTGGACGTGGAAGTCTCCCGGGGAGACAAGCTGGTGGTGACCGGGGTCAACGGAGCGGGCAAGTCGACTCTTCTCCGCCTGCTCTCTTCCCGGGAAAAGCCGGATGCCGGGGAGATGCGCTGGGGGACCGGCGTCGTCCCCGCGTTCTACTCCCAGGAGAACGCGGACTCGTGGACGAGCGGAAAGCAGGTCATCGAGGAGCTGGAATCCGGGGCCCCTGCGTCGCTCGTTCCGGAGCTCCGAACTCTCCTGGGCGCTTTCCTCTTCCGCGGAGATGATGTTTTCAAGAGCGTCTCCGTGCTCAGCGGAGGGGAGAAGAGCAGGCTCGCCCTCCTCATGCTCCTCCTGCGGCCCGCGAACCTTCTCATACTGGACGAGCCGACGAACCACCTCGATCTCGCCTCCAAGGACGTCCTGCTGGCAGCCCTCAAGGAGTTCGCCGGCACGGTGATCTTCGTGTCGCATGACAGGCATTTCATCTCGAACCTGGCAACGGCCGTGCTCGAGCTGAAGGACGGCAGGGCCCGCTACTTCCCGGGGGACTACGAGTACTACCTTCGCCGCGTCGACCAGGAAGCCGGCGCTGCCGAGGCTGAAGCCGGGCGGCCCGAGCTCCGGCGGTCCGCGCCGGAGGACAAGGCCCCCTCTTCGGTGCAGGCGCAGCGCCAGGAGGAAAAGAGGCTGAAGAGCAGCCTCCGGTCCCTGGAACGGGAGGAGGAGCAGATCCTTGCCCGGCTGGACGAGCTGGATGCCGAGCGCCGGCGCACGGAGGATCTCATGGCGCGGCCCGAGGTGTACGCGGACGGGGGGCGCATGCGCGAGCTCCGGCGCGCGCATCAGGAGAATGCCCGTCAGCACGAGGAGCAGAACGCCCGGTGGGAAGAGGTGGCGGCGCGCATCGCGGAGCTGAAGGCCGGGCTTTCAGCCGTCAGGAACGATACAGTCTCTCGATGACTCCGGCGTAGAGGTGGCTGATGACCTCCCGCCGCTTGGTGAGCGTCCGCGTCAGCTCGCGCCCCACCTCGAAGCGTCCGGGAAGCAGCGCGATGCGCGCCGCCTTCCCGCCGGGGAAGTGGATCCCGCTGTTCACGAGCCGGGCCTGCACCTCCTCCTGGAAGAACCGGTAGATGGCGGGGTTGCTCACGAGCTCGCGCTCGTCTCCCGCGGGGATCCGTCGAAGCTCGGCCTGGCGCCGCAGGGCGTCCATGTCCGGAACGATGAGCAGGCCCAGCGTGTCACGGCTGTCCCCCACGACGACCGCCTCCTGCACGTACGGGGACTCCTGCACCACCATCTCGATGGGCTCGGGCTCCACACGCTCTCCGGACCGCATGACAATGGTATGTTTCATGCGGCCCGTGACCACGAGGTTTCCGTCAATGGTGAGGATCCCGCTGTCGCCGGTGTCCAGCCAGCCGTCCGGGGACAGGATCTGGCGCGTGGATACGGGGTCCTTGTAGTAGCCCATCATCACCTGCGGTCCCTTGATCTGGACTGCGCCCTTGTGGCCCGGTCCGAGGATCTCTCCGTTCTCCCCGACGATGCGGATCTCGGTATGCGGCAGGGGCTTTCCGACCGTCCCCAGGACCGGGAACCTCTCGGTGCGGACCGCGACGATAGGTGACGCCTCAGTGAGCCCGTACCCTTCCAGCACGTCCACGCCGATGGCGGCGAAGAAGCGGTCCAGCCACCCGGGCAGGGGAGCGCCGCCGCACACCACGGCCGTGAGGTTCCCCCCGAGGAGGCCTCTCACCTTCTTCCGCAGCACGAAGTGCGACACCAACTTCAGCGGGGACAGCAGGACCAGCGGCAGCACCGCGGCAAAGATCTCCAGGAGGCGCTCCTCACGCCGGAACCGCGGGTACCGTCCCATGATGAATCCCGAGAACACGAGGTAGAACTTCTCGAAGTTCAGGAAGAGCCCCGGCAGCACCCCGAGCCGTTTCTCCAGGCTCCTCGCCACCATCTCCAGGAGCGCCGGGACGATCACGAGATAGTTGGGGCGCAGCGCGCGCAGGTCATCGAAAACTTTCCATTCCGAGGGCTGGGAGTAGGCGATGGTGCCCCCGAAGGAGAGGCTGCAGTACTCCACGGTGCGCTCGAAGGAATGCCACACGGGCAGGACCGAGAGCCACACGGCGCCCGGGGCGGGATTGATGCTGGCATGCACGTTGGCCACGTTGTGCATGACGTTGCCGTGGGAGAGCATCACCCCCTTCGGCTTTCCCGTGGTTCCCGAGGTGTACAGCAGCGTCGCGGTGTCCGTGGCTGTTACGCTGGCGGCGCGCAGGTCGAATTGCCGGTCACCCCGCGCGATCCTCCGGCTGCCTTTCTTGAGCACATCCTCCCACGTGTAGATGAGGACCCGCTCCTCCCCGATGCCGGCCTGCGGTTTGGTTCCGGTAAACTGCGTAACGACGATCTTGCGGAGCTTCGGCAGCCGCTTGCGCATCGCGAGCAGGCGGCTGAGCACGGCCGCGTTTTCCACGATGGCGATCTCGCAGTCCGCGTGGGCGAGCACGTATTCGATCTCCCGGTCCGGCGCCCGGGTGCTCACGGGCACGTCCACCCCCGCGCTTCCCAGGATTGCCAGATCCGTGATCAGCCAGTCCTGGTTGTTTTCCGCGAGGATGGCCACGTGAACTCCGGGGGTGAGTCCGATGGAGATGAGACCGGCGCCGAGCTCTTTCACCGCGGAGTACAGTTCTGCGTAGGTGAGGGTCTGAAAGCTGTCATCCGGGTTGCGCGTCTTCAGTACCGCCAGGGAGGCGTACTTGACCACAGACTCTTGAAGCAGTCCGATGAGAGTTTGTCCCATCTCTCCCTTCGTTCGCTGATGTGCTCTAGGATAAGGTCGGAGGCAGGCACAAAGTTACTCCCCGCCATCATGGATGTCAATTGCCGAGCGTTCCGCGATGGCTCTTCTGATGGTTTTGTCGGCGAAACGTCTGCTCTCCGGAGGGGACACTTCACACAGGACCGTCATTTTACTACCATGAGAGTCATGAGCGTATTCAAAACATACGATATAAGAGGACTTTGGGGCAGCGAAGTGGATGAAAACCTGGCCTACAGGATCGGCCGGGGGCTTGCGCGGTACCTCCGGGCAGGCTCATTCCTGCTCGGCCACGATGCCCGGCTGCACTCTCCCGAGCTCTACCAGGCAATCGCCGCAGGGCTCATGGACGAGGGGGCCCAGGTCACCGGCATCGGCCTGGCAAGCACCCCCCAGCTCCACTATTCGCAGATCGACGGGAAGTTTCCGGCAGCGGTGATGGTCACCGCGTCGCACAACCCGAAGGAATACCACGGTTTCAAGGTCTTCGACGCCACCGGCGGCTCCCTGAGCTACGACAAGGGCCTCCGCAAGGTGGAGGCACTGCTCTCCGGTATCCCGGCTCCCCCGGCGCTGCCGCCTCGGAGCTTCCGCACCATCGACGGTCTTTCCCGGTATGTGGATTTCGTCGCCCGGGCCGCCGGCGGCAGGAAGCTCACCACGAAGATCGTCGTGGATGCCTCCAGCGGGTCGTCGGGCCCCGTCTTTCGGAAGCTCACCGAGGCCCTCGGTGTCGAGGCCCTCATCCTGAACGAAAAGCCGGACGGCAACTTTCCCAGCCACGACCCCAATCCGCTGAAGGAGGAGTCGAAGGTCCAGGCCGCGCAGGCGATCCGGGACGGGAAAGCCGCCTTCGGCGTCGTGCTGGATGGCGATGGGGACAGGATCCTCTTCATCGACGAGAAGGGAGAGGGGATCGAGAACTACTTCCTTGCGTGTCTCGTGTCGGAGGAGCTCCTCAGCCACGCCCCGGGTTCCGCCATCGTGTATGACCTCATTTCCTCCCGGGTCCTCCCCGAGCGCATCCGCGAGCTGGGCGGCTCGCCGGTCGTCTCCAAGGTGGGCTACACGTTCCTCTACGACCGCATGGTCGCCTCGGGAGCGGTCTTCGGCGCGGAAACTTCGGGACACGTCTACTTCAAGGTGAGCGACACCTACTACACCGAGAGCGCCGCATACGCGCTCGTCATTCTCCTCGGCCTTCTCGCCTCCCGCGGGAAGCCGTTGTCCGAGCTGGTGGCGCCGCTTCGCACGCGCTACGTCCAGTCCCCCGAGATCAACGTGGAGGTCAAGGACAAGCAGAAGGCCATGCGGGAAATCGAGCGGCGGTTCGCCAAGGGGCGCATCGACCGGCTGGACGGGGTATCCGTCGAGTTCGAGGACTTCTGGTTCAACGTGAGACCGAGCAACACGGAGCCGCTGCTCCGCCTGCGGCTGGAGGCGCGAAGCCGCGAGGTGGTGGAGGCCAGGACCGAGGAGATCAAGGCGATCCTGAGCCGCTGAGCGCCGGCCGGGCCGCGAATGCCACGGCGTACCGCGGTCACGGTACGTGACATTCGTGGCCGCGTTGCACCTCGCAATTGTTTTCGGTACGATTTCCCCATGGACATCGTGTTCAATCCGCGGGACAACGGCGCCTGCCCCTTCTGCACGAAGATCGACACGTGCCTGATCCGTGAGGCGCTGAAGTCCAGCATGGCGGAGTTCAAGAACTCGCGCGGGCAGGGGATGGAGATCGTGATCTACTCGTGCCCGCAGTTCGTGGAAAAGTTCTAGAGCACGGCCGCAGGCCGGAGATGAAAGAGGATTCGACTTTGATCGACAGGCTCGAAAGAAGCATGAAACGCTACGAGGAGCTGGAGGCCCTCATCTCCGATCCGGCCGTCATCCGCGACCAGAAGCGCTACCGGGAGCTGCGCCAGGAGCATGCGTCGCTCGCCGGGCTCGTGGAGGAGTTCCAGAGGTATCGGGTCATCGAGGGGGAGATCGCCACCAACACGGCGCTCGCCCAGAACGCGGAGGACAAGGAGCTCGCCGAGCTGGCAAAGGAGGAGCTTGCCGCGCTGGAGCGGCGGAAGGCCGGGTCCCTGGAAAAGCTGCGCGTGCTCCTCGTTCCCCGTGATCCGCTGGACGACAAGAACGTCATCATGGAGATCCGCGGCGGCACCGGCGGAGACGAGGCGGCCCTCTTCGCGGCCGACCTGTTCCGCATGTACTCGTACTACGCGGAGGCCCAGCGCTGGAAGATCGAGGTGATGTCCTCCAGCCCCACGGAGATCGGCGGCTTCAAGGAGATCATCTGCTCCATCACCGGCAAGGGCGTCTATGCGAAGCTGAAGTACGAGAGCGGCGTGCACCGCGTGCAGCGCGTCCCCGTCACGGAGGCCGGCGGCAGGATCCACACCTCCACGGCCTCCGTGGCGGTGCTCCCCGAAATCGAGGAGACCGAGATCGAGATCAACCCGAACGACCTGCGCATCGACGTCATGCGCGCCGGCGGCCCCGGCGGCCAGAGCGTCAACACCACGGACTCCGCCGTGCGCATCACGCACCTGCCCACGGGCATCGTCGTGCATTGCCAGGACGAGAAGAGCCAGCACAAGAACAAGGCCAAGGCGCTGAGGATCCTGCGCGCGCGCCTCCACGAGGCGGAAGAGGAGCGCAAGCACGCGGTACGCGCGCAGGCGCGAAAGAGCCAGATCGGCTCCGGGGACCGGGCGGAGAAGATCCGCACGTACAATTTCCCGCAGAACCGCGCGACGGACCACCGGATCAACCTCACCCTGTACAAGCTGGACGCGGTCATGAAGGGGGAAATCGAAGAGTTCGTGGACGCGCTGCGCCTCAGCGCGCAGGAGTCGGCGCTGACATCGGAGAGCTCATGACGGTGAGGACCCTGCTGCGGCGGGGCTACGATACGCTGTTTCTCGCGGAGGTGGACACGCCCCTCCTCGATGCTCTGCTCCTCCTTGCCTTTGCGCTGAACACCACCAAGGAAAAAGTTCTTGCGTCCCTCCCGGAGGAGGTATCCGCGGAAGCGGAAGCGGAGTACGGCTTGCTTCTGGACCGCCGCGGCGCCGGGACTCCCGTTTCCTACATCCGCCGGATCAAGGAGTTCTACGGCCTGGAGTTCTACGTGGACGAGCGCGTGCTCGTGCCGCGTCCGGATACCGAGGCGCTCGTGGAGAAGGCCATCGACGTCGTGCGGGCCGACCCCCGCCTGCGCCGCGTGCATGATGCCTGCGCCGGGTCCGGGTGCATCGGGATCGCCCTGCAGACCGCGCTGCCCGCGCTGGAGGTCAGCGCGTCCGATCTTTCGGAGGATGCCCTGGACGTGCTCGGGCTGAACGCGGAAAAGCTCCTGGGGCGGCGGATGCAGTCGTTCCTGTCCGACCTGCTGCAGGAGGTCCCGGGACCCTTCGACGTGATCACGGCCAATCCTCCCTACCTGCGTGACGACGAGGTGGAGGACATGCGCAAGCTGAAGTGGCCCGAGCCCGAGATGGCGCTGCGCGGGGGGCGGGACGGAACCTCGGTCGCGGGCCGGTTGATCCACGACGCGCCGGGGAAGCTCGTCCCCAGCGGATGGCTCATCCTGGAGGCGGCTCCGCACCAGTTCAACAAGCTCTATGCGCTCATGGACCAGGCCGGGTTTCACAGTATCGACGTCGTGAAGGACATGGCGGGCCGGGACCGCGTGCTTGCCGGACGGCTTGACCCGGGCGTCCGCGGAGGCCTTGATGGCTGATCCGCTCCCCGTCACGCCGGCCGCGCCCCTGGGGCTCGCCTCCTCCTCCCCGTCATCGTCCGAGGTGACGGAGCTGCTCACGTACTTCAAGGAGAAGCTCGCCGCGTACGGGCCGGAGGCCACGGAGAGGATCCTGTCCGCCGCTGACTGGGCCCGCCGGCTGCACGGAGAGCAGAAGAGGGCCTCCGGGGACCCGTTCTTCGTTCATCCGTTGAGCGTCGCCTCCATCCTCGTGGACATCCACATGGACGATGAGGCGGTGATCGCGGCGCTTCTCCATGATGTCCTGGAGGATACCGAGACGAGCCGGGCCGAGCTGCGGAAGGAGTTCGGCCGCGGCGTTGAGACCCTCGTCCAGGGCGTCACCAAGATTTCCGTGCTCCGCGGGCGCTCCCGCTCCTCCCAGCACGCGGAGACAATCCGCAAGATGCTCTTCGCCATGGTGAAGGACATCCGCGTCATCCTGATCAAGCTCGCCGACAAGCTGCACAACATGCGCACCCTCGGCTACCTCCCCGAGGAGGACCGCAAGCGGATCGCCATGGAGACACTGGACATCTACGCGCCGCTCGCCGGGAGGCTCGGCATCTCCCGTATCAAGGACGAGCTGGAGGACCTCAGCCTCAAGCACCTGCAGCCGTCCGTCTACGAGCAGATCCGCCAGTACGTTGCGGAGAGGAAGAGCGAGCGCGCGAGCTACCTCGAGCGCCTGAGGGAAGCCATCTCGAAGGAGGCGGAGGCCGCGGGGATCCCCATCGTCATCGAGACCCGGGCCAAGCACTTCTACTCGATTTACCAGAAGATGCGGCGGCGCGCGAAGCCGCTGGAGGAGATCTACGACCTCCTCGGCATCCGTATCCTCTGCGAAACCACCGGCCAGTGCTATGAGATTCTGGGCCTCGTGCACAAGATCTGGATGCCCATCGAGGGCAGGTTCAAGGACTATATCGCGATGCCCAAGTCCAACCGCTACCAGAGCCTGCACACCACGGTGATGGGGTTCGACGGCAAGGTCATCGAGATCCAGATCCGCACGCAGGGCATGCACCAGACGGCGGAGAACGGGATTGCCGCCCACTGGCTGTACAAGAGCGGCGCCCTGAAGGAGTCGGAAAAGACCCAGGAGCTGACCCTCATCAACAAGCTCAAGGAGCTGCAGGGCAGCGGGCCGGTGTCCGCGGATTTCCTGGACGAGATCAAGAAAGAGCTGCTGCGGGACTCCATCTACGTGTTCACTCCCAAGGGGGACGTCGTTGAGCTTCCCTCCGGCTCCACGGCCATCGATTTCGCCTACAGCATCCATACTGACATCGGCGATCATTGCACCACGGCGAAAGCGGACGGGGTGATCATCCCGCTGAAGGAGCCCCTGAAGAACACGCAGGTCGTGGAGGTGATGACCTCCAAGACGGCGCACCCGCACCTGGACTGGCTGCGCTACGTGCGGACTTCCAAGGCGCGCTCCAAGGTGAAGCATTGGCTGGCCCAGAACGAGCCGGGCCTGATCTTCGACCGCAACATCGTGGCGCGGAAGAAGGAAGAGCCATCTGCTCCTCTCGTGTTCCAGAAGCCCAGGGAGGAAGGGGAGCCGGAGACGCAGATCCGCGACCCGTCTCGGGTCTCCATTCGCATCGGGGAAGAGCGAAACATCATGATCCGCCTCGCGCAATGCTGCACGCCCTCCACGGGGGACGCCATCGTGGGCTACATCTCGCGGGGCCGCGGCATCACGGTGCACAAGATCGGCTGCGCCAGCATCGCCTCCATCAAGGATTTCGCGGAGCGGAGCATCGAGGTGGAATGGGAGACCGTTTCTCCCAAATCCACGCGCCGGTTCCAGGTGTCGGCGCGGTTCACGTCCAACCTGTTCTCAGAGATCGAGGGCGCGCTGAAGAAGTTCGGCGGGCACCTCATCGAAGGAAAGCTGGAGAACGAGCAGGACTTGCTGCGGGGGTTCTTCACCGTGGAGCTGGACAACCGCGAGGACTTCGGACGCGTCATCAAGAGCCTGCGCACCATCCCGAGCGTCGTGTCAATCGTGGCCACGGACGGCGAGGTCGGCCGAGGCCAGGGATGGCCGAGAGGCCGACCATAGAGCGGTTCCTTGCAGTCGGCCCGTGCCAGGGACGGCGTATTCGCCGAACGGGTACGGCTCTTGCCGAGCGCGTACTCGCGCACTCCCGTATGGTCGAAAGGCCGATCAAACGGAATCCTGCAGGCGCGGCCTCCACAGGTACTTTTTCAAATTCACCTCGCCGTCGTCCGTCACACGGACCCCCTCTTTGCGAAGGAGCGCGCGCTGCGTCTCGAACCCCAGGCCCCGGGGCAGTGAGATGGTCCCCCGGCTGTTGATCACCCGGTGCCACGGCAGCCGGTGAGCGCGAGACATGGAATTGAGGATGCGCACGACCTGCCGCGCTCCGAGCGGGCTTCCGGCCGCCGCCGCCACCAGGCCGTAGGTAGCCACTTTTCCGCGGGGAATGGCGCGGAGGATGGCAACAGCCCGCACGGTGAACGGCGCATACGTGCGCATGGCGGGATGATGATCAGGCGCGTCTCTGCTGGATCTGCGAGAACACGATGTCCAGCGTCGCTGTGGTGGCCGTCCGGGGGTCTGCTGGTGAGCGGCGGATGGAGCCGAGAGACCTGCTCGCCAGGAGGATCAGGGAAGCTGACACGATCGTGACGCGGGCAATCTTCGAAAACGTGACCCGGGAGAACATCACAGGAAGAGTATACCACGGGCGGAGCGCCCTTCGCACGGCTCGCGTTCGTGGAGGCGGGCCAACGGATACCGTTGATCAAATCTACCGGAGAGCGCCCTTCGGGCGCTCGTTACTTGAGCATCTGCATCAGCTGGACGAAGTTGTAGATCTTCTTGTAGACCCCGGCGATCAGTGTGCGGATGTCCCGGTCCGTGGAGGGCTTGAGCTCCTTCCAGTTGATCAGGAGCGAGGGATTGGGCCGTACGCAGTCGTCATGCGCCGTCTTGAGGACGCGGGCAATGGCCACGAGCTGCTGGATGGAGTCCAGGATCATCGCATGGGCTTCGTCGTTGATCTGGCGCAGGATCATGCGCAGCTGGACCACGGCACGGCGGTCACGCTCCGAGCGAAGCGCCATGGTCTTGAGGCGCCGTCCCGTCTCCCCGTCCTCCGCGAGGTCCGCGTCGAAGAGCGAGATGGTCTCCGACTGCTTGAGCAGCTGGTGGAACGCCTCCGACATCTCCTGGGACGTCTCCTTGTTGGCCCACTTGCCCTTGATGAGGAGAAGGTTGATGACTTCGCGGATCCCGGTCTGCAGGTGGTCCGTGAGGAAAGCCCTCAGGTAGTTGAGAGAGGAAACGTGCACGAACCCGCCCAGGAGGCTCTGGGCGAACTCGGGGTTGGCCTTCTCCGAGTAGTTCGTGAGCCGCGCAACGCTCCCCGTTCCGAAGACCAGTCGCGCCAGCTCCTCGATCTTCTCATTCCGGCGGCCCGAGGTGGCCTTCTGAACCGTCGCCTCCGCCTCCGCTTTGATCTTGGACAGGTAGGGTTCGACGATGTTCTCCCGGTGCACACGGACCATCGCCTTCCACTCCGGGTTCTGCGTGAGGTAGCGCACGATCTTGAGGAGTGATCCGGAACGCTGGGCCTCCCTGAGGAGCTGCACCGCCTTGCGCAGGCCGTCCCGCGACACGACCTCTACACCGCGGTGCTCCTTCAGAATGGAGAGCATGCGGTCCCAGTCGGAGTCCGGATCCACGTTGGGAAGGATCTCCAGGAAGTCCTGCAGCTCCTCCAGCACCTGGGCGCCCTCGATGGCAGTGAAGCGCGGCGCGTAGACGAAGTCACGCTCCGGCATTCCGGCGTCGAATTTCCGAAGCAGGTAGTAGTAGTCGAACCCGATCAGGTCGATGAGGACGAGAAGCCGGTTGTACAGGGCGTCGATCTCCGCCATGGCGTTGGCGTCGAACCCTTCCAGGAACTGGCGCAGCTCCTCCTTCACCTCGGCGGCGAGGGCGGCCGGGTCGGTTGCCTTGCGCGACCTCTCGTCAATGGACTGCTCGGTCAGCCGCTCGCGGAGCGCGAGCGTCTCCTTGGTCAATGTCAGGTCCACGAGGACGGACTTGAGCGCCCCCGAGGTCTCCGCCCCCTTGAGGAGCACCTGCCCGGCGGCCACGGCGCGGTAGATGTCCCAGAAAAAGCGCGCCATCGCGGGCTCCGCGGTCCCCTGGGCGGGATTGAAATACCGGGGACGCGCCCGCTTCAGCTCCGCCGCGAGCTCCCGGAGCTGCCTCTGCTTCTGCCGCTCGGGGTCGCTGCTGAGAAAAAGGGATGCCAGCCAGTCAAGGAAGCCGGTGGGCTGTGCCGCACGTCCGCTCTTCGGCGGAGCCGCGGGCTTTGGGTTTTGGGGGCCCATCGTACAAGAGCGTAGGAGAAAACATATGCGCTGTCAATGGAAACTTCCCCGAAAACGCCCGCGAGGGGCGTTCCGCGTCACCGCATGAGGAGCACTCACGCGAGCGGGACATCCGGTGCGGCTGCCTTCCTCTACCGGATATCGCGCTTCGCGCGATCTGCCCTGTCTGGGTTCACGCGAGCGTGCCATTTGATTCGGATGATCACGTTTACCGGATAGCGCCCTTCGGGCGCTCTGCCCTTGGATTGAAAAACCGGGCGCTTTCCGCTACCATGCGCGGGAAGGAGGGATCATGCAAAAGTGGATTTGCACGGTGTGCGGCTACATCTATGATCCTGCAAAAGGCGACCCGGAGAACGGCGTTGCCACCGGCACTCCATTCGAGCAGGTGCCCGCCGAATGGGTATGCCCCGTGTGCGGAGCGAGCAAGGACGATTTCGAGAAAAGCTCGGACTGAGCTCGCCTGATCCAAAGCCTGACAGCCTCATTTCCCTCGCTCTCGCCGTCGGTTTTTCACGAGCCGGCATGGTGGACCACCGCGCCCTGAGCTCTGCCCTCGAGGCGCTGGAAGCTCCGCGGCGCTCCGCGATAGAGGCAGGGCGGCATGGGGGAGACCTCGAGTGGGACTGGATTTTCTCACCCCAGGAGTGGGCGGCCGGTCATTCCATCCTGGTCTGCTGCCTGTCCTGCCATCGAACCGAACCGGATGATCTGTCGACCCCCGGCGACCCCCATGCCCTGGTCGCACCCTTTGCCCGGCGCAACTATTACCGGATCGCCGCACGGATGATGGGTGAGGTTGCCCGCGGGATCGAAGGATCGCTGGGAATCCCCCGCCGCTCCCTCCGGATCTTCTGCAATTCGCGGATACCGGAGAAGCCGCTCCTCGCGGCCTCCGGCCTCGCCATGATCGGCAGGAACAGCCTCGCCATCGTGCCCGGGCTGGGTTCCCTCTTCGTCATCGCCGGAGCGGTCATTCCGCGCGCGCTTCCCGAGATCTCTCCGGACGGGCCGGCTCTGCGTGACCCGTGCGGCTCGTGCATGAAGTGCATCGACGCCTGTCCCGTCGGGGCCATTTCCGCGGCCGGCATCGTGGATGCGGATCAGTGTCTGCAGGGACTGGCGGCAGCGCCGGCGGTTCTCACCCCGCGGCTCATGGAGACCTGGGGAAACCGTCTGTACGGCTGCCAGGAATGCCAGTCCGTGTGCCCCTGGAACCGGCGGATCGTCGACCCATGTGAAGCAGTCCCGGCGAAGGATTCTCCGGGCCCGAGTGTGTCTCTTCGGACGATGCTCTCCCGGGATCCGTCGGAGATCGCCGGGCTCTTTCGGGGAACGGCGATGGGAATGTCGTGGATTTCGAAGGAAGCGCTGCTGCGCAACGCATTGGTCGCGGCGGGCAACAGCGGGGAGCGCGCTCTGGAGCCGCTCCTGAAGGCTCACGTGGAGAGCGGCACGCCCGCCGTGCGGGAAGCCGCTCTCTGGGCGCTGGAGAAGTTGCGCGGCGCGTGAGGCGCGCCGCGGCGGGTTCTTACCGCCTTCCTCCGGCGAAGAAGGCCAGGATCAGGAAAATCGGCATCACGACGAGGAGAAGGAGAGGGCCGACTTCCGGAACGCCGGAGATCAGCACGTAGTTGTAGACCTTCGGGATGTACTGCATGAACAGCACGATCAGGAACCAGAGGATGCCGGTGAGGGAGAGGAAGACGTTGCGCTGCCGGGCAAGGTTCCAGATACCGAGGATGGCCGCGATGATACTGATGACCAGATACACAGTGCTCCAGCCCATTCTGCATCTCCTTGGCAAAAGTATTTCCCGGCAAGTGTCACAAAAATCCGGCCTGCGGTCAATACGCGCCGGCTCTATTTCTCGTAGCGCACTGTTCGACGGACCGCGTCCCGCTCCAGGGCGAGCTCGATGAGCGTGTCCAGGATCCGGGGGTAGGGAAGCCCCGACGCCTCGCACATGCGGGAGAACATGCTGATGCTCGTGAAGCCGGGGATGGTGTTGATCTCGTTGAGGAGGACGGCGCCTGTCTTCCGCTCAAGGAAGAAGTCCACGCGCGCCATTCCTTCACAGCGAACGACGGAATAGGCGGCCTCCGCAATGCCCATGATCCGCTCTCCCACGGTGCGCTCGATTTTTGCCGGCGCCTCCAGCGCTGCTCCGTCCGGATCGATGTACTTGGCATCGTAGTCGTAGAAGGGGTGGTTCTCCGAGGTGACGATTTCTCCGGGGAAAAACGCGCGCGGCTGGGAATTGCCGATCACCGAGCACTCGATCTCCCGCGCCTCCACGGAGCGCTCCAGGAGGGCGCGCGTGTCGTAGCGCAGCGCGTCCGCGCACGCCGCCTCCAGCTCCGCCTCCGTGGCAGCCCGCGCCGTGCCGAGAGAGGAGCCCGCGCTGCACGGTTTCACGAAGACGGGCCAGCCCAGTTTCCGGGCCGCGGCGCTGCGCTCCTGCGCCGTGCTTCCCCGGTGGATCGCCTCGAACTCCACGATGGGAAGCCCTGCATCCCGCCAAAGGCGCTTGGTTGTCTCCTTGTCCATGGCGGCCGAGCTTCCAAGGACGCCGGCGCCGACATAGGGCAGGCCGGCGATCTCCAGCGTTCCCTGGACCGTCCCGTCCTCACCGAATGTTCCATGGAGCACGGGAAAGACGCAGTCGATGGCGAGCCTTTTCCCGCCGTCGTGGATCCCGTCCGCCGGAACAACGGCAAGCGGCTGGGACGACGTCTTCAGCGCCAGGACCTCTCCCTGCCCGGGCAGGATCTGGAAGGCGATTTCCTTCTGCAGATGCCAGCGGCCGTTCTTGTCGATGCCGACGGCTGCCACCTCGTAGCGAGCCGGATCCAGGTTCTTCACCACGGAGGCTGCGGAGCGGAGGGAGACCTCGTGCTCTCCCGAGCGCCCGCCGTACAGGATGCAGATCTTCTTTTTTCTCTCATTCATCGAGACAGCGCCTCCCTGATCTCGATCCGCACCGTATCACGGGAAGGCGGCGATGGAACAGAAGGGAAAAGCACCGGAAGACCGCTGCCGGCCGCGGCGGCATGGTCGGGAGCAGGCGCGGCATCAAGCCACTGAAGCACCGCACCGTCGATTCCGCGCGTGCGGAACTGCTGGAGCCCCGCCGCAACGGCGCGCCCGGTCCAGCCGGGCCCGGGGCTCCCCGCAAGCACTCCGCCGGAAACAGGAAGGCAGAGCCTGCCGTCTCTGGAGAGCTTTTTCAGCACGAGCGCGAACGGCCGGAGCGCCGGCTCACGGGAAAGAGCTTCCTCAAACGGGACATCGGTCTCCACCAGCGCGAGCGTGGAATCCGGCCACACCAGGACGCTCGCCGGAATTCGCAGCTCACCGGCCAGAGAAAGGACAAGGGATATCCAGGCGCTGTCATCCCTTCCGAGAGTCCGCAGGGCGTCGCGGGCAGAAAAAGGCGGTGAGACAGCGGGCGCGGCCGTTGCCGATGCCGCCGCCATCGCCCGAAGGGCTCCCAGATCATCCAGCACCGCTGCAAGGGCGGCGAGGGCATCGGAACGTTCTGCGCCTTGCGGGAGATACGGGGCAGCGACCTGCCTCATGAGCGGATCGCCGGGTCGAGCCGCATCCGCAAGCGCTGCAGCCAGTTCCCGGCCCGGGGAGGCGGATGAGAGTCCACGGCCGGGGCCCGGCCCGTTCGTCGGGAGCGGGATCCTGGATGCCGACTCGACGGAAGCGCCTGAGCGCTGCCACGACAGGAGCGCGTACGCCGCGCTGCCGGCAAGGTCGTCCGGCGCGACCGCGCGCGGATCCTGCACCGTGAGCCTGATCTCGGTCGACGCTACCGCGCCGGGGGAGATCGATCCCAGGGCGGCCGCCGCGGGGGAACGCCCGATGCCGGGCATGTCAATGATCACCCGTACTCCAGACACGGCCGCGGGCCCGGGATTCTTCACGGAGATCTGGATGATGATCGTGTCCTGCCATGAGAAAGAGGAAAGGAGCCGGGGGCTTTCCGCGGTGACCTCCAGCTCCGGGCCTCGAACGAGCTTCTGGTGCGTATCACGAAGGCGCGCTTCCTCACGGTGAAGGCCTTCCTCCACGCCGGTATCCCCGGGGTTTCTGGAGAGAGCGATCCGCAGGAGATCCACTGCCCTGGCGAGGGCTCTCTCAGCATCCGCGAATCGAAGGTCGCCTGACGCTTCATCTGCCACGGCGGAAAACAAACCGGCTTCTTCTTTGAAAAGCGCGGCGTCCCATTCCGGGTCCGCGGCCTTTCTTGGATCCAGGCGCGTGAGAATGGAGGGCGCCTGGTCCGGGGGGGAAGCGGAACCTTTCTCCGCGTACAGGAGAAGGCGACGGGAGGGAAGGTCGAGGAGCACGAAGGAGCCATCCCGGCGGGAGGGTGCCAGGGAGAAGGATGCGGGCAGCGGACCTCCCGGACGCGCTCCGGTTTTCGTCATCCTCCATGCGGGAATTCCGGCGCGGTCGAGCTTCCAGACCTCGCCCGAGCCGCCCAGGAGAAAGCTGCCGTCCCGGAGCACCACGAGTTGTTGGGGCAGCTCCATGAAGGACGCCGGCAGGAGAGGCTTGATGGAGAAAACCTCTGTCCCGGAGAGGGAGATGACCCGGATCCGCCGTTCCTCCGCATCCCACACCCAGAGGTTGCCGTCCTGATCCGCGGCAGCCGCGGAGGCATACGCGGCCGCAAGCGCAATCGACCTGCTCTGATGCGCCGTGAACAGGAGGAGAGCGGCAGCGCCCTGCTTTCCGTTGAGCGCTGCCACGCCGTCGCGGACCGCGGCGCCGCCAAGGGCGGTCAGCCCGGCGGCATCGATCATCTGACGCATCTCCCGACGCGGGTTCACGCGCACGATCTTTCCACCGCGCTCGCTGAGGAGGAAAAGGTCGCCGTTCCGGCCTGCCGTCACGCCGGAGAGGAGCAGCCGCTCGGGCCCGGACGCCTGGATCCGAAGATCCTGCATCGTCCCCCTCACGAGCTCGAGGGATGGACCGAGCGTCAGCCATCGATGGGGGAAACAGACAATGATCCCCGCATCCGAACCGGCCAGCCCGATCGGTTCCAGCTCTTCGCGGGACCAGCCTGTCAGGCGCTGAAGTGCATCCGTCTGTACGACCGCGGAAAGGGAGGGCGGCGGGCCGAGAGGCAGGGCGGCGAAAGAGGCCAGGGAGAACCAGAGAAATGCACAATCTCCGGCGATCGTCGGAACAAGGCTCCCCAGGGCGTCCGTCGGCACCGTGGAGGAGAGAGTGCGCCGGGACGATCCGCGGGTGAGCTCGGTGAGGATGCCAAAGACACTGCCACGATTGGTGACGGTGACGGCTGCCTGAACGCCGGCCGTTTCCGCCACACGCCGGCCATACTCCTGCTGGAACGCGCTGGTGACTGAAGACTGGACAGCCTCCGCGGGCGGAAGCCCTGCCCGGGCATCCGGCGAAATGTTCACGCGGATGTCCAGCGTATCTGCGCATGCGCTGGCCGGGGGAAACAGAACGAGCAGGCAGACAACGAAGGGAATCACGAGCCGAAACCCAGCGCGTGCAGGGCCTTTTCCGCCTCCGTTCTTTCGTCCCACTCCGCCGGTCCTGACGGACCGATGATGCTTCCCTCGTGTCCCTTGCCCAGGAGCAGGACAACGTCTCCCGGACACGCGCGGCCCAGGGCAAACGCGATGGCCTCCCGGCGGTCGGGAATGAGGAAGAGGTCCGTGCCGCGCTTCCTCTGCGGGCAGCCGGCAGCGATCTGCTCGAGGATCTGCATCCTGTCTTCTCCGCGCGGGTCCTCGTCCGTGATCACGAGCGTGTCACAGTGCGTCCCGGCCACGCGTCCCTGCATCGGCCTTTTCGCCCGGTCTCTTTCGCCGGCAGAGCCGAATACCGCCGTGATCCTCCCCCGCGCGTTCGCCCGCACCCAGGGGAAGAGTTTTTCGAACGCGCCGGGGGTGTGGGCGTAGTCAACGATGACCGTGAAAGGCTGTCCCCGGTCGACCGGGTCCATCCGTCCCTTGACGCTGGGCAGCCGGGAGAGCAGCGGCGCGAGAGACAGCGGATCGACGTCCAGCGAGCGTGACACGGCGAGGCACGCTGCGAGCGCATTGGAGACCCAGAAGGGCCCGGGAATGGCGATCCGCCCCGGGGCCTCGCCCTGACGGGTCACCAGAGAGAACGATGTTCCGGTCAAATCTTCTTTCACGTTGCGCGCCGCGAGATCGGCACCTGCGCCAAGACCGTAGGAAGCAACCGGCACCCGGCAGCAGGATCGGACGTAGTCAGCGCTGGGATCGTCCGCGTTCACGACGCCGAATCGAACCACGGGGATCGGAGCGCCGGTCGACGGCTCGGTCTTCTCCGCGGATGGAGACAACGAGCGAAAGAGGTTCGCCTTGTCGGACCGGTACTGCTCAAAGGTGCCGTGAAACTCCAGGTGCTCGTGGGTGACGTTGGTGAGCACCGCGGCGTCGAACACGACGTCTCCGAGCCGGTTCATGCGCTCGGAAAGGCCGTGGGAGGTCGCTTCGATGACGGCGTACTCCCTTCCCTGGTCCGCCATGTCGCGGAGCATGCCGTGGATCTCGCTCGCCTCCGGCGTGGACTGGCGGAAGGGATTCTTCACGATCTCCTCCCCGGTCTGGAAGGAGACCGTCGACAGGAATCCCGCCTTCTTTCCCAGGAGGCCGAGGAGCCGGGTGATGAACCAGACCGTAGAGCTCTTTCCGTCCGTGCCCGTGACGCCGATCACCCGGATGTTCCGCGAAGGATGTCCGAAGAACTCTGCCGCGATGGGAGACAGCGAGCGGCGCGGATTCTCCAGGCGGACGAAGGTGGCCTCCCCGGCGGGGAGGGAAAGCGGCTTGCTGTGAACGATGACGGACGCGCCGCGCGAGAGCGCGCTGGGGATGAACTGGTGCCCGTCAGCGTGAACGCCGTCCATGGCGGCGAAGAGGTAGCCCGGCTCGACCTCCCGGGAGTCGTAGGCGATCCCCCGCACGCGGCGGTCGAGGTCTCCCCGCGTCTCCCGGACGCGAACAGCGGACAGCAGGGCTCGCAGCGGAATCTCTCGCACGAGGGGATGCTACCCGGCGGTGCATTTGCGTGCAAGAGACCGGCCAGCACGCCGGCAGCGCTGGTTTGATTTGAGAAAGGCAAATCGCTATGCTGGGGGATATGTATACCGTGCGGATCGAGGACGGCTTCGCCGCCGCCCACTTTCTCACCCGCTATCACGGACGATGCGAAAGGCTGCACGGCCACAACTACAAGGTCCTGGTGACGGCCTCCGGCCCGTCGCTGGACGACGGCGGCATGCTCCTGGACTTCGGCGTGATGAAAGGCGCGCTTCGAGACGTGGTGCGCGAGCTCGACCACACGAGCCTCAACGATCATGCCGCCTTCCGTGACGGGTGCCCCAGCGCGGAGCGGATTGCGCGCTTCGTGTACGAGAAGATGCGCGCCGCGCTCCCGGAAGCTCCCCTCACGCTCGTCGAGGTTTTCGAGACGGACAGGAACAGGGCTACCTACTCGCCGGATTGAACCGGATGGATCTTCAGCATCCGTACCTTTCCACGCAGCTGATCGCCTACATCGGGAACAAGCGGGCGCTCCTCCCGTTCCTCCATGAGGTCTTTGCGCGCCTGGACGGCGCATCCTTTCTCGATCCGTTTGCCGGCAGCGGCGCCGTGTCCCGGCTGGCGCGGCTCATGGGACTTGCCGTTGCCGCGAACGACTGGGAGCCCTACACCCGGGTCATCAATACCTGCCACCTCTGCGCTTCCCCGTCGGACCTCACGCGGCTCTTTCCGCGCCGCGGCGGACTGGCGGCGGTTCTCGAAGAATTGGGCGCCCTTCCGTCGCCCGCGATAGAGAGGCGGTACATTGCGCGCCACTACGCCCCGAGAACCACGGAGTCCGCGGACTGGAGGACCGAGAGACTGTTCTACACCACGGAGAACGCGCTTCGTATCGACGCCTTTCGCTGGCGGATCGAGGACATGTATCCCGGAGAGCCGCGGGATCCCGACGAGCGGCTGGAGAAGGCGGTGCTCCTGGGACCGCTCCTGTACCAGGCGGCGACGCATACAAACACGTCCGGCGTTTTCAAGGCGTGCCACCACGGATTCGGCGGTCACGGAAGAGATGCTCTCACGCGGATCATGGCGCCGATCAGCCTCACCGCGCCTGTTGTCGTGGATGCCGCGGCGCCCGCGGTCGTGGAATGCCAGGATGCGGCGGCGTTTCTCCGGGGCCGCACGGCTGACATCTGCTACCTCGACCCGCCGTACGCGGTCCACCAGTACGGGAGCAACTACTTCATGCTGAACACGATCGCGCTCTGGGACCTGCCGCCGGTGAGCGACGAACGCCGCGCGGACGGAAGCCTGAGGCGCAAGGCCGGTATCCGCGCTGACTGGACGAAAACCCGGTCCGCCTTCTGCTACCAGTCCACGGCCCCGGCAGCGCTCCGCGAGGTATTGCAGGCGGCCGACTGCCGGCACCTCGTCGTGAGCTACAGCGACGAAGGCCTGATCGGCCTCGAAGAGCTGTGCGACATCCTGTCGGAGACCGGCAGCCTGACGCTCCGCTCCCGAGGCTACGTGAAATACCCCGGCGGGAAGCAGAGCCTGTCCCGGAAAACAAGAAACCTCGAGCTCGCTCTGGTCGTGGACCGGCGCGCCGCGCGGCCGGCCGCCTCGTCTTCCACCTCCACCTCCGCCGATCTCCTTCGCGACCTGAGGATCGCGCGGCTCATGGGACGGGCCTTTGTTCCTTCCCTCATCCGCGCCGCGTTTCCCTCCGACAACGCGGGCATCTCGGTCCCGCTCAGCCGCGGGGGCACGCTCGCCCTCCCCATGAGACACCACTGGAGGTTCCTCGGCAGCGGGCCGGCTCCCGGGTTCGAGCGCGCGGAGGACGCCGAGCGCTTCATTTCCCTCCTGTCGTCGTGCGAGGCCGCCCACGTGGGGCAAGAGATCGACGCGCTCATCGGGGTTCTGCGCTCCGGCGTGGAACGGAGAGACGGTGAGGAGCTCCTCCGGGAGATCCTGCGGCTTTTCAACAAGCTTGCCCACCGCAAGTACGCGCGCGAGTTCGCCCAGGTGCTGCCGAGGCTCCAGGGCCTCGGGGAGGAGCTGCCGTACGCGCAGCGGTTCCGCGCCGGGCTGGAAAGGATCGTCACGATCGCTGGCCGGCGCGCAGCGCCGGCCCAGCCTCCGGGCCCTTAGCGGCCTCGCCGATTGTACAGGTACTTGTAGAAGTCAGCCTCCGTGCTCATCGTCTTGTTGAACTTCGGCAGGAGCGTCTTGTACTCCTCCAGCGCCATCCAGTAGTCCGCGAAGTCCGGGTCCTGGCTGTAGGCCTTGTTGCGGATCTCCAGGGCCTGCGCGTCCGCTTTTGCCTTGATCTCCTTGGCTTTGCGCTCCGCGTCGGACTGGATCTGCAGAAGCTCGCGCGTGGTCTGGCCGAGCCACTTCGCCTTCTCCCCCTCCCCGTCGGAACGGAACGCCTGGGCGATCTGGTTCCTCTCCTTGATCATGCGGTCATAGACGCTCGGCGTGAGGTCCTCCGAGTACTTGATCTGGCGGATCAGCACGTCGATGAGCTCGATGCCGTACTGCGGCATGATCGTTCGGGCCTCGTTGAGCATCTGGATGGAGAGCGCCCGCCGGCCTGTCGTGATGGGTTCGTACTTGATCTCGGCCAGCGTTGAAATGTTGCTCAGTCCCTGCGAGCTTTCCGCGGATCCCGCCACGCTCTCCAGGGCGTTCGTCCTCTTGATCTCGCTGATGACGTTGGAGTCCCGGACCGCTTCCCGCAGGGGGTTACGGGAAATGACCTTCCGCACCTCGGAATCGATCACGTCATCCAGCCTGCCCTGGGCCGTCGTCATTGAACCCACGGATTCGTAGAACTTCTTCGGGTCCGCGATCCGCCATCGCGCGGTGGTGTCCACCCAGATGAACTGGTTCTCCGAAGTCGGGATCCTCTGGGCGTCGCCGTCCCAGGACTGGACCTTCTTGGAGTATTTGGTGACGCTCTCCACGAATGGGACCTTGTAGTGCAATCCGGCGTTCGTGGCCACCCGCACGATCCTTCCGAACTGGACGACGACCGCCTGTTCGCCCTCCATGACGACGTAGTACGGTCCGAGGAGAGTGATGATGAGGAGCGCAACGCCGACAAGAACCAGGATGATGATGGTCTTTCTCATTGAGAGCCTCCCTGCTGGTTCGCCGCCGGGGCGCTGGGGGCCGGCGCGGCCGGGCCGGACGCGCCGGCCGGTGATGGCGGCGGCGGAGCCGATGAGCCCATGCTCTTCAGCGGCAGGAAGTTCCTGAGGTTCTTATCGATCAGGTCGGTGCCCTCCGCGCCTCCGAACACGCTGTCGTACATCTCGTAGTACAGCCGTGTGCGCACGACGTTGGGTTCCTTCTGGTACTCCCCGAGCACGGCGTTGAAGCGGGCAACATCACCGAGCGCCTTGTTCACCCGCTCGATGGCATAGCCCTGCGCCTCCTGGATGGTCTGCTGCGCCTGGCCTCCGGCCTTCGGGATGGCCTGGTTGTATGCCTCTTTCCCTTCATTGATCATGCGGCTGCGGTCCTGGATGGCCTTGTTCACGTCCTCGAAAGCGTCCTGCACGGGGCCCTTGGGAGGAACAATGTTCTGCAGCTTGACCGTGGTGACCCTGATGCCGAGGCCGTAGCTCTTGTACAGCGCGTTCATCATCTCCTGTCCCTGCACCTCGATGTTGGCCCGCTCCGCGCCGATCACGTCGAAGATTGTGCGGTCTCCCACAAGCATGTTGATGACGGACTGCGAAATGTCACGAATGGTCTTGTGCTGGTCATGCACGTTGAACAGCCACGCCCGCGCGTCCGTGATCTGGTACTGGATGATCCATTCCACGTCGATGATGTTCAAATCTCCGGTGAGCATGATCGATTCGGAAGAGAAGTCCGCCGTGGAGAACGTGGAAACGATGCCGGGCTGCTCGGTGCGGAAGCCAAACTCCTCTTTCAGGATCCGCTGCGTGGGAACGTTGTAATTCTTCTCCACGCCGAACGGGATCTTGAAGTGCAGGCCGGGCCCGACCTGGCGGGAGAACTTCCCGAGGTTCAGCACGACCGCTTCCTCCTTCTGGTCCACCACGAAGAAGCTGGAGAAAAGGAGGATAAGGGCGATGACCACGCCGATGGCGATGAGGAGCAGGGCCGGCGTAAGCCTCGGACCCTTCCTCGGGGTGACGTCTGTCATAAGGCCTCCTAGCCGTGGATACTACGGCGGGCACCCGCCCGCGTCAAGGAAACCACGGTATGTTACTATCGACGCGGCAGGTGAGCAATGATTGCATACGTCTTCTGCCACTGGAAAAGGGCGGATGTGCCCGCGGGGGACTACGAGACTCGACAGAAAGCGTTTCACGCGGCGCTCGAGGCCTCGCCGCCGCCCGGGTTTCTGCGCTCGTTCAGCGTGGTCCTTTTCGGTGCTCCCTGGGCAGCGGGCGGAGCGGAGTCCTATGAGGACTGGTACCTTGTGGACAGCTTCGCTTCCCTCGCGGCAGTGAACGAGGGAGCAGTGACCGGCCCCCGATCTGGCCCTCACGAAGCTGCTGCCGCCGGCGCGGACGGAGGCGCCGGAGGCGTCTACCTGCTGCGCCAGGGAACTGCAGTTTCAGCTCCGCGATACGCGCAGTGGTTCGCAAAGCCGCCCGGCATGACGTACGCAGCGCTCTTCTTGCAGGTGGGGCCTCTCGCCGATACCGCCGGGGGAACTCTCTGGATGCGGCAGATGACGCTGGGCCCTGCGCGCGAGTTCTGCGTCCACACGGCGGAACCGCTCGCCCTGCCGTCTTCCTTCGACGTCCTTCGACTGCCGCTTCGACCGGTATGGCCGACCTCCCGGTGACTGCGAAGGGCATGCGGTCCGACGGCATCGAGCTGCTTGCAGCGCTCATGAAAGGCCGCCGCGTCCTTGCCCTGAGCGGCGCGGGGATGAGCACGGAGTCCGGGATCCCGGACTACCGCGGTCCGCGATCCGTCCGGCGGCGCACGCGCCCTATCTACTACCGGGAGTTCGTGGAGAACCCGGCATCGCGCGCCCGCTACTGGGCGCGCAGCGCGGTGGGCTGGCCCCACGTCTCCGCGGCACGGCCGAACCGGGGGCACGAGGCCCTGGCGCGCATGGAAGGCTCGGATGCGATCACCGGCGTCGTGACGCAGAACGTGGATGGACTTCACCAGGCAGCAGGAAGCGTCAACGTCCTGGAGCTTCATGGGACGCTCGCGGAGGTTGTCTGCCTCTCCTGCGGAACGCGGGAGCGCCGCGCGGCCCTGCAGCAGCGGATCTTGTCGAGCAACCCCGCGTGGGCGGAAGGTGACTTTCGGACTGCATCCGCGGAACCGGACGGGGACGCGCGCCTGGAGCCGCCGACGGACAACTCTTTCCAGGTTCCGGCGTGCCTGCACTGCGGGGGCGTGCTCAAGCCAGACGTGATCTTTTTCGGAGAGAACGTTCCGCGCGCCCGGGTCGAACGGGCGTTCGCCATGCTGAAAGAAGCGGACGTCCTCCTGGTCGTCGGCTCTTCCCTTGCGATCTACTCGGGGTACCGCTTCGTCCTGCAGGCTCGGGATGACGAGAAGCCTGTTGCCATTGTCAACCAGGGGCCGACCAGGGGAGACCCGCTGGCCGCGGTGCGCATCGAGGCCGCGCTCGGCGATGCTCTGCCAAGGCTCGAGCGCTCCCTTTTCCTGCCGCCAGCGACGGCGTGACGGTTCATCGTCCCTGCTTTTCGTACCTTCCCGTCAGCTCGGCGCTCGCAAGGACGTGGCCTTGCATGAGGGAAAGCAGTTTCGACTTGCTCGCGGATCGAGGCGCGACTGCCAGAATGCAATCAAGCGCAAAGAGCTTGAATACGTAGCGGTGCGCTCCTCCGACGGGATTGGGGCCGCCCCATCCCGGCCGAAGCCAGGACGTGCGGCCCTGCGTTCCGCCGCCGGCAACGGCGGCGGAACGCGGCACGCCTTCGGGAAAGCCGCGCCGTTCAGGCGGAATGTCATAGACGACCCAGTGCACCCAGCTCTTCAGAAGGAACCGGGGAATCGGGATATCGATGTCCTCCACGATGAGCGCGAGGCTCCTGGCGCCGTCAGGGACGCCCGTCCACGACAGGGGCGGTGAGAGATCGTCCCCCTCCGCCGTGTATCTGCGCGGCATCATGGCATCGTGGGAAAAGGCAGGGCTCGTCATCGTCATCGTCGTGCTCCTTCATCCGCGGCCTTCATCACCTGAGGTAGAAATCGCGCACGGACACGGCCCCGTTATGCTCCCTCGTCATCGCAACGTTGCGGTCGAACCCGATCGCGCGCTGCGGGCACCACGTGGCGCAGGCGCCGCAGAACTCGCAATCGTGGTGCCACGCGGTGACGCCGCTGTCCCGGCTGATGTTGCCGCGCGGGCAGACCCGCACACACGTACCGCATCCCGTGCAGGCGGGTGCGACCTTGTACCTTGCATCGAGGCTCGTGAACATCGGGACGGCCTTGTCATGAGAATAGTTGCCGAGCATTGTCCCCAGGATCGCATTGCGCTCGGGCCGGATCCTGCGCTCCTCCCTGATCGTCTGCGAGATCTCGGACAGCCGCTCCGCCGCGGTTCCAAAGGGCCGGCCGGAAAGCCTTTCCACTCTCCTGATCAGCTCCGCCTGCTTCCCCTGCATCGACATGTAATAGGGGGATCGAACGATGAACCCGGCCTGCAGATCTCCTCCTCGCGCCCTGAATGCTTTTCTGAGGCGCGGCATCGTTCCCGCGGCCGTGCCCCCGCAGGAGGTGACCGCGAAGACGTAGCGGACTCCGGTGAGGTCGATCAGGGAGACGAACTCCTTCACCGTACGCGGCGGGCCCCACGCGATGATAGGGAAAACGACGCCGACCTTCGGCCTGCCCGGACGCGCGGGAGTGGTGCGGTACCGGGCGAGCGCTTCGATCCGCGCGCCGCCGATCTCCCGCGCGATTGCCCGGGCGTACGCCAGTGAGTTCCCGGTTGCCGAGTAATAGTAAATCGTGGTCTCCGTTTCCATACCTTATCACTCCTTTTCTCTGCTGCTCGCGGTCCCGTCTTCCGTGGGCGCGGCCTTCGACGACAATTCCTCGAGACAGGACTCGGCCCACTGGATGAGGGCTTCCGAGGTCATGAGCGCGCGTTTTCTGAGAAAGCCGCAGTAGCGGTCCTCCCGGCATACCCGGTCCGCCCGCGCCATGAGCGGGTTGTTGGGGTAGCGCTCCGCGATGTTCGGCGGGGCGGCAACAGCGGCGTTCATCCTTCTGATCTGGGAGAGGAATCTCGTGAGCTCCTCCCGTACGACGTCTTCTCCCGCCATCGAGCCGAAGAACAGTCTCAGCATCAGCTCGTCCCGTTTCGGCATGGCAAGCACGTCCGGTACGGAGAGAAGCCACGAACGGAACGCGGCCCGTCCCGAGTCAGTGATCGAGTACACGCGCTTGTTCGGCCGATCCGACTGCGGCTCGATGGAGGAAGTGACGAGCAATTCCCTTTCCAGCAATCCCAGCTCCCTGTAGATCTGGCTGAGCTCGGCCTGCCAGATGAAGGCAATGGATTCGTCGAAGAGGGTCTTTATGGCATAGCCGTTCATCGGCGCCGCATGGAGAAGCCCGAGGAGTGCATTCCTTAGAGACACAATGTGTCCTTCATGACTTGTATTATATTATACAAGTTATCTATTAATCAATGGGTATCCTAATCAACATGATATATATTTTCGGAAACGTTGTAGACGAGAAGACGCAGCTCCGTATGATCCAAGAGTCATGACTGCGGTCGGGGAAATTGGACATTTTCGAGGTATAGTTCTATGAATGCATATGCCGGAAGAGAGCACAATCAAGCATTCTATCCTGGTCGTGGATGACGAGCCGAAGATCCTGGACGCAATCGACCGGGAGCTCCTTTTCTGGAAGTCCCGAAACACCGTGGAGATTCACAAGGCCAATTCCGGTCAGGCGGCGCTGGCAATACTGGCGAAGCACCACGACTCCATCCAGGTCATCATCAGCGACCTGAAGATGAGCGGCATGAGCGGAGACCAGCTCATCCACGAGACCAAGAGGCTGTATCCCAGCATCCGCTCGATCCTCATCACCGGCTACTCCGAGGTGGGCGGAGTCTCCCGCGCCGTGTCCGCGGGCATCTCGGCATTTATCCAGAAGCCCTGGGAGACGCGCGCGTTCGTCGCTGAGGTCGAAAAGGCCATGTCGCAGTACCACGCGGAGGAGATGAGCCGGGAGCACCAGGGCCGTGTTGCTGCCCAGCTCCAGCGGACCGGCCAGATCCAGAAGAGCCTCTTCCGGCACACGGTTCCGTCCACGGCGCAGTTCTCGGTGGACGTTGCCTACCACCCGCTCTCCGAGTACCACTGCGGCGGCGACTTCTACCAGGTCATTCCCCTGGGAGACCAGGCCTGCATCATCATCATCGGCGACGTCTCCGGCCACGGCCTGGAAGCGGCGTTCGTCACGGGAATCATCCGCACGCTCATCTCCCGGGAGGAGCTCGCCGAGCGGGCGGGAAGGATCGGGTTCTCCCCGGCGGCGTTCCTCGACAGGCTCAACGCGCTGATCCTGCGGGAGCTCGCCCCGGCCCCCGACCTGGTCATCACGCTGACGGCAGCGTTCCTGGACTGCGAGAAACGCCAGCTGACGTTCAGCAACGCGGGGAACCATCCCGTGTACCTCGTGCGTCCGGATTCCAGTGATGTCCACTCCGTGCCCGGATTCCCCTGCGGCTTCTCCTCCGAGGCGCGGTACACGGAGTCCGTCATCTCCGTGGGTGAAGGGGACAAGGTGGTCTTCATGACGGACGGCCTCGTGGAACGGGGCCGCATCGCGGGCTTCATCAGCCTCGATGCGGTCCGATCGGTGCTCATGCACTTCGCCCGTGATCCTGCCTTCCATCACCAGGTCGTCATGATGATCCTCGAGATGTTCCCGGAAAAGAAGTTCTACGACGACGCCACCCTGCTGACGGTGAGCATCCGCTGAGGGGCGGTGATGCGCGCCGGCTCAACGGGTTCCTTCTTCTTTTTCCCCCCGGAACACCGCGAGCTCGTCCAGAGCCGTTTCAGCGAAATCCATCATGAGCGATGGAAATACCTCCTCCCCGTTCTCCTGTTTCTGGCGTTGTTCCTCCTGGTGTCGGATCTCCTGAGGTTCTTCGGGCCGAACGTGCAGACCTACACCCGATGGTACGTCTTCCTTGAGGCCGGGCTCGTGGCTACCCAGCTGGGCTACCTGCTGGCGTTCGTCGCTGTCTTTCGGCGCTCCGCGCGGCTCGGAGCGGGCTTTGTCCTTTCCCACGGGTTCCTGTCTCTCACCTGGATCGCGCTCATCTCCGCCGTGGAGCTTCACGAGGTGGGAAACACGGCAACGCTTATCATCGGGGTCATGGCGTCCTCCATGCTCCTCCTTGCCTCGTTCTTCACGTACCTCTCCCTCGTAGGCTGGTCCACACTCGTGTTCCTGGCCGGCTCGTTCCTCATCCCCGGCCCGGAGGCCCTCACGTTCGAGCGCCTCATGTTCCTCGTCTCCCTGCTCGTCATCTCGGTCTTCCTCTCCCGCGTGCTGTTCAAGGTGCTCACGGAGAACGTGGTGGCCGCCACCCGGCTCACCGCGCTCAACGCCGAGCTGCGCGAGGCGCAGGACAGCCTCGTGCAGAAGGAGAAGTACGCCACCATCGGCCAGCTCTCCGCGGGAATCGCTCATGAGATCAACAATCCCCTGGGGTTTCTGAAGAGCAACTTTTCCGCGCTGGAGCAGGGGTATCTCCACCTTCGCGAGCAGCTTGCCGTCAATCAGCAGGCGGGCGCCGCCGCGCTTCGCGGCGGCCCATCGCCGAACGAGCATTTCCTGGAGAGCCTGGACGGGATCTTCCGAGACAGCCGTGAAGGATTCCGGCGCATCTCTGAGGTGATCGACAACATCCGCCGTTTCGCCTACGAGGGCCCGCCGGGAAGTTTCGAGCTGTACGACCTGAACCAGGGCCTGGACGCCGCGCTCATCATGGCGCGCAACGCTTTCAAGCGCGTGGCCCGGGTTGACCGCCTGTTCCAGCCGCTTCCGCAGATCGAGGCGCGGGGAAGTGAGATCAACCAGGTGCTCCTCAACATCGTGCTCAACGCGGCGGCCGCCATCGCGGAGAAGGGTGGAGACGAGCCGGGAGCGATCACCATCTCAACCTGGGAGGACGGCTCCTCGGTGCACTGCGACATCTCGGACTCCGGACCCGGCGTCCCGGAAGAGATCCGCGGAAGGATCTTCGATCCGTTCTTCACGACGAAGCCGTCAGGCGCCGGCCTCGGCCTGGGCCTCAGCCTCAGCTACGGAATCATCGTCACGAGGCACCGCGGGTTTCTTCAGCTCCTGGACGGAATGCCCACGACGTTCCGCGTTTCCCTTCCGATCCGGCAGCCCCCGGATCGGACGCCGCTCTCTGGAAAAGATCAATGCCAGCCGCCGTTCCGTTGACGGTGATCACGACTGCATTCCCCGCTGCGTCTTCTGGGGGGAGCGGCGCCGAACGACCTGGTACGCCCGGCCGATGTACCAGATCGGGGCGCTCCAGATGTGCACCAGCCGGCTCAGGGGCCAGACCATGAAGAACGTGAAGCCGAGAAAGATGTGCACGAGGTAGACCCAGGGCACGCCGTCCAGGAGCGACACCGCGTTGGGCCGGAAGTAGATGATGGACTGCACGTAGCCCACGAGCTGCGTGAACAGCTTCCCGTCCAGGTGATGGAGAGTGAGCGGGACGCTGGCAAGGCCGAAGGTCAGCTGTATCCACACGAGCAGGAGAGCGACGATATCCATGACGCTCGAGGTCTTTCGGATCCGCGGATCGAAAAGCCGGCGGTGGACCAGCATCGTCAGGCCGACCCACGCAAGGGTTCCCGAGATTCCTCCGGCGAACACGGCCAGGAGCTGGTGGGCCCTCACGGATACGCCCAGGACGTCCAGGACAACATCCGGCGTGCCGAATCCCACGAGGTGGCCGCCGAGCACGACCAGGATGCCGTAGTGGAACAGGGCGCTTCCCCAGACGAGCTGGCGCCGACGCAGGAGCTCGCTGGAGCCGCTGCGCCAGGTGTACTGGCCGCGGTTGAACCGGATGATGCTCCCCGCGATGAACACGGTGAGCGCGACGTAGGGATAGTATCCGAACACGAGGAGCTTCGCGAGGTCCAGCATCACTGCTCCTTTCTGAATGCGGCGCCCTGGGCGCGGGCGCGCTGCCGGCCGGCGAGGGAAGCTTCACGCCTCAGGAAGTCCACCGGCTCCTCCTGCCATTCGTCGTCCACGGCTTGAAGCCCTTCCGATTCTTCGGCTTCCTCTGCCGCTTGCTCAGCGGCCTCCGAATCCCCCGGCTTTTCTCCTGCCGCGCGCGCAAGGACGGTCAGCGCCGGCGCATACACGCTGCAACGCCTGGAAAGCCGGCGGGCAAGAACGCCAATGACAGCCGCCGCATCCGCGAGCTCGCGCTGCGCCTCTTCACGGGGTAGAACGGAGAGGAACTCCAGGAACACGGGCAGGAAGTCCGGCAGCTCCGCGCCGCAGAGCTCCAGCCCGGCTTCCTGGTAGCGCTCCCGCAGGCTCACCATGGCCCGCCCTCGGTCGCGGGACTCACCGTGGACGTGCTCGAACAGGTGCAGAGAGAGCGCCCGGTTCTGATCGAACAGCTCGACGTAACGCGCCTGAAGGTCGTAGATGTCCAGGCCGGCTAGATCCGCCAACAGCGGCGCCAGGGCTTCCCGATCCTCCGGGGACAGGAGCCCTTCCTGGCACAGGATGTCCTTCATCTCCGGCACCGAGGACACGAGCTCCTCCGTCGGGTAGTTCAGGAGCGCCGAAAGAACACGCCAGGTCTTCACGTGCGGTCCTTTCCTTCGCGGGAATCCCGCGGCCCTGTCCAGGGAAGGTTGAACAGCGGCCTGCGCGCGCGCCTCCCCTCGGCGCCGGCCGCGCCGCCGGTCAGCCCGCCCGCCGCGCAGCCATCCCCGAAGGAGAAGCCGCAGCCGCCGCGCAGCTCGTACGCATCTTCGGTGACCTCCCGGTGGGTAGTGGGAATGACGAAGCGCTCCTCGTAGTCCGCGATGGCCATGATGCGATACATCTCCTCCACGATGGCGCTGCTCATCCCCGCGGCATCCAGCACGGCGGTGTCGATCACGCCCTCGAGGTTCCTGCGCTTCATGAACTTCCGCATGGCGAGCATCCGTTTCAGGGCCGCGGCCACCGGCTCGATTTTCCCACCGGTGAGGAGGTTCGCAAGGTAGCGCAGGGGGATGCGAAGGGACTCCAGGTCCGGGATGAGGTCCTCACGGCCGGCGACCTGCTTCTCCAATGCTGCCTGGATGGGAGAGAGGGGCGGCACGTACCATACCATGGGCAGGGTGCGATACTCCGGATGCAGCGGGAAGGCCACCTTCCACTCGATGGCCATTTTGTAGACCGGCGACCTGCGCGCGGCATCGATCCATGCCGGAGGAACGCCATCAGCAAGAGCCTGCTTTTCCACCGCCGGGTCATGCGGATCGAGGAAGATGGAACACTGCGCCTCGTACAGGTCCTGTTCTCCGGTAACGGCGGCGGCATCCTTGATGCGGTCCGCGTCATACAGTACCACGCCGAGATAGCGGATCCGGCCCACGCAGGTCTCCGAGCAGACCGTGGGGTGGCCCGCCTCGATGCGCGGGTAGCAGAAGATGCACTTCTCCGATTTTCCCGTTTTCCAGTTGTAGTAGATCTTCTTGTAGGGACACCCGCTCACGCACATCCGCCATCCGCGGCACTTGTCCTGGTCTATCAGGACGATGCCGTCCTCCTCACGCTTGTAGATGGCTCCGCTCGGGCACGTTGCCACGCAGGAGGGGTTCAGGCAGTGCTCGCACAGGCGCGGCAGGTAGATCATGAACGTGTTCTCGAACTGCCCGTAGATCTCCTTCTGGACGTCCTCGAAGTTGCAGTCCCGGCTTCTCTTTGAGAACTCACCCCCGAGGATCTCTTCCCAGTTGGGACCCCAGCGGACTTTGTCCATGCGCTCGCCGGTGATCGCGCTGACCGGGCGGGCAATGGGGGTGGCGCGGGATTCTCCTGCCGTCTGCAGGTGCTCGTAGTCGTAGGTCCAGGGCTCGTAGTAGTCGTCGATTTCGGGAAGCTGGGGATTGCCAAAGATCTTCGCCAGGATCCGCCACCGTCCGCCCTGCCGGGGCCGCAGAGAGCCGTCCGGCCGGCGCTCCCATCCTCCGAGCCAGCGCCGCTGGTTCTCCCAGTCCTTCGGGTAGCCGATGCCCGGCTTGGTCTCCACGTTGTTGAACCACGCGTACTCCACGCCTTCCCGTGAGGTCCAGACGTTCTTGCAGGTCACCGAGCAGGTGTGGCACCCGATGCACTTGTCCAGGTTCATCACCATGCCGATCTGGGCGCGAACCTTCATGGCTCTGCTCCTTCACGCCCGGCCAGACGCGCCGGCGTATCCAGGGGCTTGGTCGGGTCTCGGGCACCTTCCAGCCAGTCGACCTTCTCCAGCTTGCGGACAATGACGAACTCGTCCCGGTTGGCGCCGACGGTGCCGTAGTAGTTCAGGCCGTAACTGATCTGCGCGTAGCCGCCGATCATGTGCGTCGGCTTCACGACGATCCGCGTCACCGAGTTGTGGATCCCGCCCCGGTTTCCGGTCAGCTCGCTGCCGGGGATGCTCACGAGCTTCTCCTGGGCGTGGTACATGAGGACCGTGCCTTCCCTGATCCGCTGGCTCACCACGGCGCGGGCCACGAGGGAGCCGTTCACGTTGAAGACCTCGATCCAGTCGTTGTCCTCCAGCCCCGCTTTCTTCGCGTCGATCTCGCTCATCCAGACGATGGGCCCGCCGCGGGAGAGCGTGAGCATGATGAGGTTGTCCGAATACGTGGAGTGGATCCCCCACTTCTGGTGGGGGGTCAGGAAGTTAGCCACGAAATAGGGCCGGCCGTCATCGAAGCGCTTCTCGACATCGGAAACCGTCTTGAGGTCCACCGGCGGTTTATACACGCACAACGCCTCCCCGAACGCGCGCATCCAGAGGTGATCCTGGTAGAGCTCCTGCCGGCCGGTGAGCGTTCGCCAGGGGATGAGCTCATGGACGTTGATCCAGTTCGCGTTGTAGGAGATCTCCTCGTCGTCCAGGCCGCTCCAGATGGGCGACGTGATGGTGCGGCGGGGCTGCGCGGCAATGTCGCGGAAGCGCAGCTTCTCTCCTTCGCGGGACGCGGCGAGATGCCCGTGGGCGCGCCCCGTGCGCTTTGCCAGGGCGTTCCACGCCTTCACCGCCACGGCGCCGTTGGTCTCCGGGGCAAGGGTCATGATGGCCTCTGCAGCTTCGATGTCCGTCCACAGCCGCGGCCGTGCATGCGCGGGTCCCGTTCCGGGCGTGGTGCCGTTCAACCGGGCCAGGTGCCCCACTTCATCCGCGGCGCTCCAGGCTATGCCCTTTCCGCCCGCGCCGGCGGTGGAGACAAGGGGTCCCAGGGAGGTGTACATCGCGCCGACGTTCGGATAGTCCCGCTCCACGACGGTCATCGCCTGCGTGGTCTTTCCCGGAAGGATCTCGCAATCCCCCCGCTTCCAGTCCTTCACGTCCACGGCCTGCCCAAGCTCTGCGGGGCTGTCGTGGAGGAGCGCGGTCATGACGAGGTCTTTCTCTTTCCCGAGGACGCCTTTGGCAGCTTCGGAAAACTTCAGGGCAATGGTGCGGAAGATGTCCCAGTCCGGCCGGGACTCCCAGCCCGGGTCCACGGCGCTCACGAACGGATGGATGAAGGTGTGCATGTCCGACGTGTTGATGTCGTTCTTCTCATACCAGGTCGCCGTGGGCAGCACCACGTCGGAGTACAGGCAGGTCGTCGACATGCGGAAATCCAGCGTGACCAGGAGGTCCAGCTTGCCGTCCGGCGCCGGGTCACGCCACGTGACCTCCCGCGGTTTGGGCCCGTCCGTCTCCCCGAGGTCCTGGCCCAGGACGCCGTTCTGCGATCCAAGGAAGTGCCGCAGGAAATACTCGTGCCCCTTGCCGCTGGACCCGACGATGTTCGAGCGCCACACGAACATGTTGCGGGGAAAATTGACCGGGTTGTCGGGATCCTCGTCGGCGAAGCGGATCTCCCTGGTTTTCAGACGACGGGTGACGAAGGGTATGGGCTCTTCACCCGCCGCCGCGGCATCCCGCGTGATCTGGATGGGGTTTCTGTCGAGGTGCGGAGCCGTGGGCAGCCATCCCATGCGCGCGGACCGGACGTTGAAATCGATCAGGCTTCCGTCCCAGTCCCCCGGAGGCGCCGTCGGAGAGAGGAGCTCCCGGACGCCGACTCTCTCGTAGCGCCATTGGTCGGTGTGCGCATAGAAGAACGACGTTCCGTTCATGTGGCGGGGAGGCCGGCACCAGTCCGTTGCGAAAGCGATAGTTGCCCAGCCCACCTGCGGCCTCACTTTCTCCTGGCCAACGTAGTGCGCCCAGCCCCCTCCGGACTGTCCCACGCAGCCGCAGAAGACGAGCATGTTGATGATGCCCCGGTACGTCATGTCCATGTTGTACCAGTGGTTGATCCCCGCACCCAGGATCACCATGGACTTGCCGTGCGTTTTCTCAGCCGTCTGCGCGAACTGCCGGGCCGCCGCAACGACCAGGTCCTGTTTCACGCCGGTGATCGTCTCCTGCCATGCAGGAGTGTACGGAACGTCATCATCGAAGGAGGAAGCGACATTCTGGCCGCCCAGGCCCCGGTCCACTCCATAGTTCGCCAGGATCAGGTCGTACACGGTGGTGACGAGCGTCTCTCCATCCCGGGCTGCCACGCGCACCGCGGGGACCCGCCGAACCAGGACTTCGGGGTGATTGCTGCCGCCGACCGAGGCGTGCCGGGAGGTCCCGAAGTAGGGGAAGCCGACCTCGACGCTTTCTGCAGCAGGCGCGCCGGGCGCCGCGTCCAGCAGGGAAAGCTTCAGGCGTGTGGCGTTCCCCGTGGTCCCATCACGTTCTTCCAGGTTCCACGCACCGTCTTCTCCCCAGCGGAACCCGATGGAGCCCCGCGGTACCACGACCCGGCCGCTCGTCTCATCGAACGCGCAGGGCTTCCACTCCGGATTGTTCTTCTGGCCCAGGGAATCCGCGAAATCACTGGCCCGCAGGAAGCGTTCCGGAACCAGGCGCCCGCCCTGCGGAACGAGGCGCACAAGGAAGGGGAAGTCGGTGAACTTCCGGCAGTAGTCGGAGAAGTACTCGCTCCGGCGCTGGACGTGGAACTCCGTGAGGATCACGTGACCCATGGCCATGGCCACGGCGGAGTCGGTTCCGGACCGGGGGTGGAGCCAGAGATCGGCGAACTTGGACGCCTCACTGTAGTCAGGACAGACCACCACGCTCTGCAGGCCCTTGTAGCGCGCCTCCGTGAAGAAGTGCGCATCCGGGGTGCGCGTCTGGGGAACGTTTGACCCCCACAGCATGAGGAACATCGCGTTGTACCAGTCCGCGCTTTCCGGAACGTCGGTCTGCTCTCCCCACGTCTGCGGGGAGCTGGGCGGAAGATCGCAGTACCAGTCGTAGAAGCTCAGGCTGACGCCGCCAATGAGCTGCAGGTAGCGGCTCCCCGAGGCGTGGGAGACCATGGACATGGCGGGGATCGGGGAGAAGCCGCAGATGCGGTCCGGCCCGTACTTCCGTATCGTGTAGACATTGGCCGCGGCCACCATCTCCGCCGCCTCGTCCCAGCCGGCCCTCACGAATCCGCCCAGGCCGCGCACCGAGGTGTAGGCCCGGCGCTTCTCCGGGTCCTCCACGAGGGACGCCCACGCGTCCACGGGCGAGCGCGAGGCGCGCGCCTCACGGTACATCCTCAGGAGCCGGCCGCGCACCAGCGGGTACTTCAGCCGGTTCCCGCTGTACAGGTACCAGGAATAGCTCGCGCCGCGGGCGCATCCGCGAGGCTCATGGTTGGGCATGTCGGGCCGCGTGCGCGGGTAGTCCGTCTGCTGGGTTTCCCACGTCACGATGCCGCCCTTGACGTACACTTTCCAGCTGCAGGAGCCGGTGCAGTTCACGCCATGAGTCGAGCGCACGATCTTGTCGTGCTGCCACCGGGTGCGATACCCCTCTTCCCATGCGCGGTCCTCCGTCGTGACCACGCCATGCCCGCCGGCAAAGGTGCCCGCGTTCTTTCGGAAGAAAAGCAGCCTGTCTGTGAAATGGCTCATGATACGTTCCTTCAGGCCTTCCGGGAGACCTTCTCCTCTCGCGCCGCGCGGGACCGGTCCAGGACCACGATCAGCGCGAGCGACACCAGCGCCAGCACCAGGAACACGCCAAAACCGTCGGCATATCCTCTTCCCTTCTCCGCGCTGACGAACAGGCTGAGGATCGGCGGGATCGCGAAACCGCCGAACGCCCCCAGACCGCCGACCCACCCCGACGCCCCGCCAATCGCATTCGGGACGACCTTGGGAACCAGCTTGAAGACCGCGGCGTTCGTGATTCCCATCCCGACAGCCATCACCAGCTCAGCGGCCAGGGCGAACCCCACGCCATGCACTCCGCGCGTGAAGATCATCATGAGCGCACCGACGGCCATCAGGAGCAGGGCGCCCATGGCGGTCCTCTCTCCGCCCAGCCGATCCGACATCGAGCCTCCCGCGATCCGCACGAGAGAGGTAGTCAGTGAGTAGACGGCCGCGAGTATTCCCGCTCCAACGGCGGACACGCCGAGGAACACGCGCCAGTAGCTGGGCAGCCAGGCCGTCATGGCCATGAAGCCCCCGAATGAGGTGAAGTAAACGATCACGAGCAGCCATGTCCTCCACTGACCGGCGGAGGTGGCCAGGCTCTGCCGGGCATTGCCGCTGGGGAACATCTCCTGGCCCACGGCCGCGGCTTCCTGCCGCGCCTGCTGGGCTGTTTTCCCCTGCGCCCGGGCCTGGAAGTAGGGGGCGTTGACGCCGAGGAAGAAGTATAAAACCGCCCCGACAACCAGCATCAGCAGCCATGCCCAGTAGGCACCGCCCAAGCCGAGCGCGGCGAGCGCGACGGGGAGAATGAGCGTGAAGACGCCCGGGGCAAGATTCCCTACGCCGCCATAGATGCCCAGCGCGGCTCCCTGGGAGGCCCGCGGAAACCAGTACGACACCTGGCTGATGCCCACGGAGAACGTGGCGATGCCGCATCCGCACAGCGCGCCGAGGGCCAGGATCAGCGGAAAGGACGATGGCCCGAGCTGCCGGGAGAACACGGACACCGTCACGGCAAGCCCGAGCATGCCGACCACGGAAAGGCTCAGCAGAACGAGAAAAGGCGTGCGCCCGCCGACGGAGTCCACCCACGCGGCAAAGGGGATCCTCAGCAGGGAGCCCATGAGGCTCGGAATTGCGAGCAGCAGCCCCACCGTCATCTGGTTGAGCCCCAGGGTCTCCCTGAACGTCTGGGCCGTCGTTCCGAAAAGCGCTACTGCCGCAAAGCCGAAGAAGAAACCCAGAGTCGCGCCCGCGAGTCCTCGTGCCGGATTGCCTTTCTCGGTCATCGTGCGTCTCCTTGCCTTCTCACTTCCACTTCCATCGTAGCACCGCCCGGCTTCGCTGTCCTTGATCTAGATCAAGGACCTCTGCTTGACCTATCTGCTTTGCATATATACAATTCGCTCCCCGGACCATGGAAAGACGTCTCATCACCTCAGCGCTGCCGTACGTCAACAACATCCCTCACCTGGGGAACCTCATCCAGGTGCTGTCAGCGGACGTGTTCGCGCGCTACTGCAGGCTGGCCGGATACGAGACGCTGTACATCTGCGGGACTGACGAGTATGGCACCGCCACGGAGACGAAGGCGCTGGAGGAAGGGATCACGCCCCGCGAGCTGTGCGACCGCTACCACGCTGTGCACCGCGACATCTATCGCTGGTTCAATATCGCCTTCGACCATTTCGGCCGCACATCGGTCCCGGTACACACAGAGATCACGCAGCACATCTTCCTGAAGCTCCATGAGAACGGCTACATCACGAAGAGGGCGCTCAAGCAGCCCTTCTGCGAGAAAGATCAGAGGTTTCTGGCGGACCGCTACGTCCTGGGGACGTGCCCGCACTGCGGATACCCCGATGCCCGCGGAGACCAGTGTGAAAACTGCGGCAAGCTCCTGGACCCCACGGAGCTCGTGGACCCCCGGTGCAGCGTGTGCTCCACGAGGCCGGTGATCCGGGAGACGACGCACCTGTTCATCGACCTTCTCGCCATCCTTCCGAAGCTGCGCAATTGGATCGAGTCCGCGGCGGAGAAGGGCTTCTGGGCGCGCAACGCCGTGCAGATGACGTACGCGTGGATGCGGGACGGCCTGAAGGAGCGCGCCATCACGCGCGACCTGAAGTGGGGAATCCCCGTTCCGCTGGACGGCTTCCGCAACAAGGTGTTCTACGTGTGGTTCGACGCTCCCATCGGCTATATCTCCATCACCGCGGAGCACACCCCGGAGTGGAAGAGCTGGTGGTACGCGCCGGACAAGGTCAAGTTGTTCCAGTTCATCGGCAAGGACAACATCCCCTTCCACACGGTGATCTTCCCGTCCAGCCAGCTCGGGACCGGAGAGAGCTGGACCACGCTGTATCACATGTCCTCCACCGAGTACCTCAACTACGAGGGAGGCAAGTTCTCCAAGAGCAAGGGCGTGGGCGTGTTCGGGACGGACGCCAAGGACACCGGCATTCCCGCCGACGTGTGGCGTTTCTATATCTACTACAACAGGCCCGAAAGGTCCGACTCCCTGTTCACATGGAAGGACTTCCAGGAAAAGGTGAACGCGGAGCTGATCGGGAACCTCGGCAACCTTGTGAACCGCACCCTGCAGTTCGTGAGCCGGTTCTACGGCGGCGCGCTGCCAGCCGGGGCCCCCGACCAGGCTCTCTGGCAGGACGTCAGGACGATGGAGGCGGAGATCGCGGGCCTGCTGGAAAAGGTCGAGCTGAGGGACGCGTTTCGGAGGATGTTCGCCCTTTCCTCGCTGGGCAATAAGCGCTTCCAGGACGGGGAGCCCTGGAAGGGCGTGAAAGAGAGTCCAGAGTCCACCGCGAGCCTGATCTGGAACCTCACGTACCTCGTTCGTGACCTGGCCATCCTGGTGAGCCCCTACATGCCGGGCACGGCGCAGAGAATTGCCGCAATGCTCGGAGTCGAGAAGCTGGAGTGGTCGGCCCTCGGCACCCAGAAGGGAATCACGAAGGTCCAGAAGCTGGAAATCCTCTTCGCGCGGCTGGAAGATCCTCAGATCGAGGAGCTGCGGACCAGGTTTTCCGGGACGCAGAAGGAACGGGCCGCTGAAGCCGCAGCCGGCGCAGCCGCAGCTCCGCCG
>DATKLM010000204.1:0-16706 GCA_035542415.1 Spirochaetia bacterium | reverse complement strand
TCTGTTCCCGAGAAGGAGTTCGAGGAGACCGAGGCCAAGCTGGGCGCCTTGACCCGGGCCCTCGGGATCGAGACCAGCGGGCAGAACAACGGGGCGCGGCGCGCGACAGCGGCCGCATCACGGGAGACATAGCCGTGTACGTCATCATCGATAACTACGACTCATTCACGCACAACCTCTACCAGTTCCTCTGCGAGCTGACGGAGGACAAGGTCGAGGTGCATCGCAACGACAGGATCACCGTGGAGGAGATCGCCGCGAAGAATCCCGCGGGGATCGTGATCTCCCCGGGGCCGGGAAGGCCGGAGGAGGCGGGGATCAGCCTGGAGCTGATCACGCGGCTTGCGGGAACCGTTCCCATCCTCGGCGTATGCCTCGGCCACCAGGCCATTGCCCAGGCGTTCGGCGCCTGCATCGTGCAGGCGCAGAGGATCGTGCACGGCAAGACGGAGGACATCTCCCTGGACGGGAAGGGGCTCTTCCGCGGCCTGCCGCGCAATGCGAAGTTCACGCGGTATCACTCCCTTGCCGTTGAGCGCGGGTCTCTCCCTCCCGAGCTGGAAGTCACGGCGGTCGCGCCGGACGGTGAGATCATGGGCATCCGCCACCGGACCCATCTCGTGGAGGGCGTGCAGTTCCATCCCGAGTCCATCGCCTCGGACACCGGGAAGCGTCTCCTGCGGAACTTCCTCCACTACCGCCGGGAGCCGTTCCCCCTGTCCGCAATCCTCACCGGGCTCCAGCAGGGCAGGAGCCTCACGCGGCAGGAAGCCGAAGCGTTCATGGACGAGCTGACCGACGGCGAGCTCACCGACGTGCAGATTGCCGGCGTGCTTGCCAGCCTCTCCACCCGGCTCATCACCCCGGAGACGCTTGCCGGGTTCGCCACGATCCTGAGAAAGAAGAAGAAGCCGTTCACCAGCGACCGGCGGGTCCTCGACACCTGCGGAACAGGGGGGGACGGCCTGGGCACGTTCAACATCTCCTCCCTCGCCGCCATCGTCGCCGCCTCCTGCGGCGCGGCCGTGGCGAAGCACGGCAACCGCGGGGCGAGCTCGCCGTGCGGGAGCGCTGACTTCTACCGGGAGCTGGGCGTGCCGGTGGACGTGCCAGCCGCGGTGAGCGAGCAGCTCCTGCGCGACACGGGGTTCTGCTTCCTGTACGCCCCGGCCTATCACGGGGCCATGCGCCACGCCGGGAAGGCGAGGTCCGAGCTGGGGATCAAGAGCGCCATGAACCTCGTGGGACCGCTCTCGAATCCCGCCGACGCATCCTACCAGCTCATCGGAGTCTTCGATCCTGCCTTCTGCGGGCCGGTGGCGGAGGCCGCCCACATGCTGGGTGTGCGCCGGGTGATGGTCGTGCATGGCGAGGACGGCCAGGACGAGGTGTCGGTCTCCGCGCGCACGCTCGTCGTGGAGATCGACGAAACCGGAGAAAAGCGGGAGTACTCCCTGAGCCCCGAGGAGTTCGGCATCGCGCGGTATCCCGTCACCGCGCTGCGGGGAGGCACTGCCGCGGACAACGCCCGCACGACGCTTTCCATCCTGGACGGAGGAGGCCCGGACGCAATCCGCGAGGCAGTCCTCCTGAACGCCGGGGCCGCCCTGTACATCTGCGGGAACGTGCGCAACATCGGAGACGGCTACCTGCGGGCGCGCCGCGCGCTGGAATCAGGAGAGGCGCGGGCCGCGCTCATCCGCATCCGGGGCGAGGCGGCGCGGGAGAAGGTGAGCGCCGCATGAACGTGCTTGACAGGATCGTGGAGCGCCGGCGCGCCCGCGTTGCCGCCGAAGGCCCCTGGCTTCACAGCCCCGTGCTCTCCGCCCGGATCGCGCCGCTCGTTCCGTTCGCTGCCGACCCGTTTCTCATCTGCGAGGTGAAGCGCCGCTCGCCGTCGCGCGGGGACATCGCCCCCGCGGTGGACGTCGTGGAACAGGCGCGGGCGTACGAGGCCCGGGGCGTTCGCTGCATCTCCGTGCTCACGGAGGAGGACGAGTTCGGCGGCTCCCTGGAGGACATCGCCCGCATCAAGGCCGCCCTGCCGGGTGTGGCCGTGCTCCGCAAGGACTTCCTCCTGGACGACGCGGACATCGAGACGTCCTTCCGCGCCGGGGCGGACGCCGTGCTTCTCATTGCGAAGATGCATGACGAAAAGACGCTTGCCGCCCTTCATCGCGCCGCCCGCCGGCGCGGCCTGGCCGCGCTCGTGGAAGTGCACGACGCGGAGGACGTGGCGCGATGCCGCTCCCTGGCGCCGGATCTCACCGGGATCAACTGCCGTGACCTGACCACGTTCACCGTGGACCTCACCCACCCGCTGGCACTCCGCCCTCTCGTGACGTGGAAGACCCGGCTCGTCTTCGAGTCCGGCCTGACGTCGGCGGAGGACGTTCGCTTTGCGCTTTCCGGCGGATTCTCCGGCGTCCTTGTCGGGGAGACAGCGATGCGGTCGGTGGAAGCCGTGGATGACCTGCGGGAGGCCTTCAATCACGCGACCACTGACTTCTGGCCGCGCCTGTACGCCCGGCGCCGAAACGGGCGGCCGCTCGTGAAGGTCTGCGGGATCACGAGGCGTGAGGACGCCGAGGCGGCGATCGGTCTGGGGGCGGATGCCCTGGGGTTCGTCATGGCGCCTTCCCGGAGGCGGGCATCGATCCAGGTGCTGCGGAATGTTGCCGACCTCGACGCGCTGAAGGTCGCCGTGGTCGTCACGGACGGCAACGGCGGCGCCCGCCGCCTGGACAACGAGGTGACAACGGCTCTCCGCGAGGGTCTCGTCGATGCGATCCAGTTCCATGGCCAGGAAGAGCCCGACGAATGCGCCGCTCTCGCCTTCCCCTACTACAAGGCGGTGCGCGTCAGCGGCATGGAGGACGTGAAAGCAATGGGGACCTTCCGGTGCCCCCGCGTGCTCGCGGACGCGTGGTCCGCCGATGCGGCGGGCGGCACGGGAAAGAGAATCCCCGGCGAGCTCGCCCGCGCCGTGCGGGACCGGGGCCCGCTGTGGCTCGCCGGCGGCATCGGCCCCGACAATGTCGCCGAAGTGCTGAGCACGCTGCATCCCGAGCTCATCGACGCCTCCAGCAGGCTGGAGGGTCCCCGCGGGGTCAAGGATCGGGGGAAGCTCGAGGCCTTCTTCAGGGAGATTGAAGCAAATGGACAGGTATAACGACTTCTTCGGCGCGTTCGGCGGCCGGTACGTCGCGGAGATGCTTCGCACTCCGCTGGACGAGCTCCTCGAGGCATATCTGCGGGCCATGGACTCCCGGGACTTTCATGACGAGCTGGCGCAGACCCTGCGGGACTTTGCCGGACGGCCGACGCCGCTCCTGTACGCGAAGAACGCCACGGAGAAGCTCGGCGGCGCGCAGATCTACATCAAGCTGGAGGGGCTCGCTCACACCGGGGCCCACAAGATCAACAACGCCATCGGCCAGGGGCTCCTGGCCCGGCGCATGGGGAAGACACGAATCATCGCGGAGACCGGCGCGGGCCAGCACGGCGTGGCCACCGCGGCGGTGTGCGCCCGCCTGGGCATCCCCTGCCGCGTCTACATGGGCTCCGTGGACATGAAGCGCCAGAGACCGAACGTGTTCTGGATGGAGCGCTACGGGGCGGACGTCGTTCCCGTGGAGGGCGGCTCCGCCACCCTGAAGGACGCGGTGAACGAGGCCCTGCGGGACTGGGCTTCCAGCTTCGCCACGACGCATTACCTGATCGGCTCCGCGCTGGGTCCGTCCCCGTATCCCGACATGGTGCGGGAGTTCCAGTCCGTGATCGGCCGGGAGCTCGTGACCCAGATCCGGGACAAGCGGATTGACTGCGCGGCGCTCGTGGCCTGCGTCGGCGGCGGGTCAAACGCGGTCGGGTTCTTCGCCCCGTTCCTCGAATCCTCCGCCCCCGACCTCATCGGGGTGGAAGCCGGAGGACGCGGCGGGGGCCGGGGAGAGCACGCGTCGCGGATGAACGGAAGGGGCAGGCCCGGCATTGTCCAGGGATACAAGTCCCTGTTTCTTGCCGATGATGACGGCCAGCTCCTTCCCACGCACTCCATCTCCGCCGGCCTGGACTACCCCGGCATCGGACCACAGCTCGCGCACCTCGGTGAAACGGGACGCATTCGATTCACGACGGCGGGGGACGCGGAGGCGCTGGAGGCGGTCGGCTTCTTTGCGCGGACTGAAGGGCTCGTTTTCGCGCTGGAGTCGGCGCACGCGGCTGCGGCGGCCATCCGGCTTGCCCCTTCGTACCCCCGTGATCGCGCCATCGTCGTGAACATGTCCGGCAGGGGGGACAAGGACCTGTTCATCCTTGCCGGCGCGCTGGACCGGGACAACTGGAGAGCATTTCTTGCCGCCGAAAGTGCGGACGGCAATGGCCCGGCGCCCGGAAAGGCTCGGGCACCCGCGGGGGCCGGCAAGGGAGGCGCCTCATGAGCAGCGCGCCCCGCATCATGGCGCACCTGGTGGCAGGCTTCCCGAACCGGGAGGCCTCCATCGACGTTGCCCGCGGCCTTGCTGACGGCGGGTGCGCGTATCTGGAGGTGCAGTTCCCCTTCTCGGACCCCACTGCTGACGGACCGGACATCCAGCGCGCCTGCGCGGCGGCCCTCGATGCAGGATTCACCGTCGGTGAGGGCTTTCAGATCATCGCCGAAATACGCCGCGGCGTGTCGGTCCCGATCTTCGTCATGAGCTACGCGAACCTCCTCTTTACGCGAGGGATCCGCGGCTTCCTGCGCTCTGCCGCGGCGGCAGGGGCCCGGGGAATGATCGTGCCGGACCTTCCGCCGGACTATGACGAAGGTCTTTTCGAGGAGGCAAAGGCAGCGGGACTGGCCGCTGTTCCGGTGGTGTCTCCCTCCATGAGGCCGGAGCGCCTGGAGCGAATCGGCGCTCTTCGCCCGGAATGGATCTACGCGACGCTTCGAATCGGCACAACGGGCGCTTGTACGGCGATCGACCAGCCGGGGCTCTCCTTCCTGGAGCGCGTGAGGGCGGTCTCCAGCGGGCAGGCGAAAGTGCTCGGCGGGTTCGGAATCTCCACCGCCGCGCAGGTCAGCGCGCTGGCACCCCGTGTGCATGCCGTCGTCATTGGAAGCGCTTTCGTGAGGGAGGTGGTCGCGGGCGGCGACGTGTACGCCCGGCTGAGAGCGAAGATGGAGGAGCTTGCCGGGCTTCAGACCCGGTTGACCGGGTAAGGAGGCTTTCCGCCGGCGAGGACCGCGGCAACGTTCCGCGCGGCCTTGGTCTTGAGCTCCACTTCGGACTCTTCGCTGTACCAGCCGGCATGGTCCGTGAAGACGACATTGTCCAGCCGTCGCAGCGGGCTCTCCATGGGCAGCGGCTCCCTTTCAAACACGTCCAGCCCCGCGCCGCCGAGCCGGCCGCTTTCCAGGGCTTCCGCGAGGGCCTGCTCGTCCAGCACAGGGCCGCGCGCGGTGTTCACGAGGATTGCACCGGACTTCACGAGCGCGAGCTCGGAGCGGCCGATCATGTGCCGGGTCTCCGGCGTGAGCGGTACGTGCACGGAAATGCAGTCCGACTCCGAGAGGAGCGTGGCCAGGTCCACGGGGACCGCGCCCGCGGCTTTGATCGTGGATGCGCGGACATAGGGATCGCACATGAGCACGCGCCCGAATCCGAGGCCGGATACCTTCCGCAACAGCGTATGCGCCGCGTTTCCGTACCCCAGGATCCCGAGGGTCTTCCCCTCCACCCGGTAGATGGGCTGGTCGCGGTGGAGGTTCCATCGTCCCTGGCGGATCATGCGGTCCTTGTAGCCGATCTTGCGGATGCAGCACAGGAGGAGCGCCAGCGCGTGGTCTGCTACCTCCTCGAAGCAGTAGTCAGGGACGAAGGTCACCCAGATGCCGCGCTTCGTGGCAGCCTCCACGTCCACGTTGTCGTACCCGACGCCGTAGCGCGAAATCACGCGGCACCCGTCCAGGCCGTTGATCACCTCCGCCGTGACGGGAAACAGGTTCACGAGGATTCCGTCCGCCTTCGCGAAAGCGGCCTGTGCCTCCGCCGGCGAGGTTCCGCGGAAGACTTCGATCCGGGCGTCGATCTCGCGGAGCACGTCTTCCTCTTCCCGATAGCTCGCGTAGCGGTCGTCCGCGATGACGACGGTGAACCGGCTCACGCGCCCGCCTCCTCGAACACGACGTTCCCCTCGGCCACCACGCGGACCGGCCAGCGCGTCACGTCGAAGGGATCCCCGTTCCAGCAGGAGAACGAGGCCCACTTGCCCTTTTCCAGGGTCCCGAGGCGGCTGCCGATGCCCAGGATCTCCGCGTTGCGGCGCGTGATGATCTCCACGGCGTCCTGGCGGTTGAGGCCGCAGCGCATGAACCAGCGCAGCTCCAGGGCGAGGTTTCTCTGGGGGATCACCGGGTGGTCCGTCATGAGGCCGAAGTCCACGCCGGACTCGATGAGGAACCGCACATTGCGCCAGTTCTCGTGCTTCAGCTCCACCTTGTAGGCGAAGGAATCCAGCGGACCGAAGACAACCGGGATCCCCCGTTCGCGAAGCGCCGTGTAGATGTGGCCGTCGTTCACGTCACAGGCGTGGTCCACGGTCACCCGGACGCCGAACTCCTCCTGGAGGCGCAGGAGGGACGCGATGTCGTCGATCTTGTGCACGTGGATCCGCAGCCCGAGCTTCCCCTGGAGAATGTCGCGGATCACCTCTTCTTCCGCGCTCAACTCCGCTGCCTCCGCGCGCGCGCCGGCCGGCTTCTTCCGCTTTGCGCCCCGCAGCTTGGTCCGCACCTGCGCCAGCTTCCCCCGCAGGAGGGACAGCGATCCCATGCGCGTGTACGGCCGCGTGCCCTTCCAGTCCCGCGTTGACATGGGGTTGTAGCCGAAGGCGGCCTTGATGCCGGACCGGGCCACGAGCGCCTCCGTGGTGGTGCGGGCGAAGTTGCGGATGATGGCAGAGCGCCCGCCCACGAGGTTGCCGCTGCCGGGCAGCACGCAGGAGTACAGCACGCCCATCTCCACCGAGTCCCGGAACGCCGTGTCGTCCATCTGGACGGAGTCCAGCGCATCGGCGAGGAACAGCATCGTGTCCATGCGCTCGTTCGCCTCGCCCTCGGAGCCCGGCTCGCCGGACCTCTCCATCCCGATGTGGCTGTGCGCATCGATGAAGGCGGGAGTCACCACGGGGTATCTGCCCACGAGCTCTCCGCCGGGCTCCGTCGAGACGCCCTTGATCGTCGTTCCCTCGAAAAGGAGGTGCGTGTGCCGCAGCACTTCCTTGCCCGTGTACAGCGTCTCAGCGAAAACGGATTTCATGGCGGGGCAAAGTATAGCCACAACCCGATATTTGACCAAGATGGAACGGATCGGGTACAACGGTGCTGGCGAGGACCGAATGTCCAGCAACCTGACGGTCGTCACGGCGGCCTCCGCCCGGAGCAGGGAGGGCCGCGAGTTCATCGAGCTTCCCCACCGGCTCTACGCGGGCTGCGCCCAGTGGGTGCCGCAGTTCCGCATGGACATGCGGGCCATCATTGACCGCAGGCATCCCTTCTTCGAGCACGCGCAGGGAGAGTTCTTCGTGGCGCGCCGGGACGGCCGGCCGGTGGGCACGCTGGCCGCGTTCAATAACATCCCCTACAACGAGTACCACGGGACGAAGGTCGGCCACTTCTACTTCTTCGACTGTGAGAACGACCCCCACACCTCCCATGCGCTGTTCAGCGCGGCCTTCGCGTGGATGCGGACGAAGGGACTGCAGCAGGTGATCGGTCCCTTCGCCTGGGGCGTGATGGGCATGGGCGTGCTCGTGGATGGCTTCGACCAGCGCGCCGCCATGACGATGATGAGCTACAACTATCCCTACTACCCGTCCCTCGTGGAGGCGGAGGGATTCGTGAAGCACCGGGACCAGCTGTCCATGTTCATCGACGCGAAATCGTTCCGGCTTCCGCAGCGGATCCGCCGTGTGGCGGAGATCGCCCTCAAGCGGGGAAGCTTCGAGGTTCCCGATTTCCGCCGGAAGGCGGAGCTGCGCCGCTGGGCGCAGGACATCGGCCGGGTGTACAACGAGTCCTTCCAGTCCCACGGGGACGAGTACTCGCCGCTCAGCAAAAGGGAGATCGACCAGGCCACTCACGACCTGCTCCAGGTCGCCGATCCCGCGCTGGTCAAGCTGCTCATCAGCAGGGGGGAGATCGCCGGCTTCCTCTTCGGGTTCCCCGATCTGTCGGACGCCCTGCAGAAGGGAAAGGGCCGGCTTACTCCCCTCTCCATCCTGCGGCTCCTCCGGGAATACGGCCGGGCCCGCCAGCTCATCGTCAACGGCGCCGGCATCCTTCCCCGGTTCCAGAGGCTCGGCGGAAACGCGATGCTGTACGCCATGCTGGAGAAGGTCGCCTCCCGGCGGGACTTCGTGTCCGTGGACGCCGTGCAGATCGCGGAGACGACCGAGCTGATGCTCTCAGACCTGCGGACGCTGGGCGCCCGTGTGTACAAGACGCACCGGATCTACAAGCGCGCGCTTCCCGGTGAATGACGCGGAGTACGTCGTCGACGGTCAGCCCAGAGGGCCGTCCTTACTTCCTGAAAATCCCCTTCAGGGGATGCACGTCCAGCACGTTGGGGAACCACCCCCCCCACTTGGAGAGGTTCACCATGTTCTGGGAGACGTAGAAGTACAGGGGAAGGATCGCCATGTCCTGGTCGATGAGGATCCGCTCGGCGTCCTGGAACGCCTTCATCCTCTCCGCGCCGCGCGGCAGGGAGTTGCTCTTCCGGATGAGCTGGTCGAAGGCTGGATTGTTGTAGCGCCCGTCGTTCATCTCCGTGTTGTCGGAGATGAACAGGGAGAGAAACGCAAAGGGATCGCGGTAGTCGGCGATCCAGCCGGAACGGGCAAGGTCGAAACCGCCCATGCTCCCGTCGCTTCTCGTCTTTGTGAACGTCCCCCACTCCTGGTCCGTCAGCTCCACGGTCACTCCCAGGCTCTGCTGCCACCGGTCACGAAGAGCCTCGGCGATCAGACGGTGCTGGTCGTTCCTGTTGTACAGGAGCCGCACCTTGGGGAATCCCTTGCCGCCCGCGTAGCCGGCGTCCGCCAGGAGCTTGCGCGCCCTGTCCACGCTCTCTTCGACTCCCCGCGGCGGAGTGTACGGGTAGCGGCCCGGCAAGGGCGGCGTCAGCGCAAGTGCCGGCACCTGGCCGGCCTGCGCAAGCCGGCCGATCAGCTCCCCGCGGTCAACAGCCATGGCGAATGCACGCCGGACGCGGGCGTCGTTGAACGGCGGCTTTGCCGCGTTGAACTCGTAGTAGTACGTGCCCATCACGGGACTCACCACGTAGTCCGGCCGCTTCCGCGCCTCCGTGAGCTTCTCCGGCGGCGGGGCGTTGGCGGACCAGTCCGCGTCGCCCTTGAGGAACATCTGGTAGGCGGCGTCGCTGTCCTCCACCGGCAGGAACACGACCTGGTCCAGGGAGACATTCTTCACATCCCAGTAGCGGGGATTCTTCTGGACAACGATCCTGGCCTGCGCTTTCCATTCCTTGAGCGTGAACGGGCCGTTGGACACGATGTTCTGCGGCAGGGTCCAGTCCCGGCCGTGGTCGTGGATCACGTGCATGGGCACGACGCAGAACGCCGGCGTCGCCAGCACGTCCAGCAGGTACGGCACGGCGACCATGGTGGTGAGCTGGAGGGTGCGGTCGTCGACGGCCTTCAGGCCGACGTCCTCCGCGGGGCCCCTGGCCTCGTTGAATGCCGCGGCTCCCTTGATGATGTCCGCCATCAGGAACGCGTACGGGGACCCGGTGGCCGGGTCCAGGCCGCGGAGCCAGGAATCTACCACCGTCCGGGCGGTGATGGGAGCTCCGTCGCTCCAGACCGCATCCGCTCGAAGGGTGAACGTCCAGGTGAGGCCGTCCGGGCTTCGGGTCCAGCTCTCGGCCAGCCCTGGCACCGGATCGCCGGTCTTCGGATCGCAGGAGAGAAGGTTCTCAAAAAGCGCAAGGGCGATTCTCTGCTCGGGCAGTCCGAAGGCCAGCTGAGGGTCGAGCGTTTCAGGCTCTGACGTATTGCCAACCGTGAAAGTGACTTGAGCAAACACTGGGAGAGCCAGCACCGCCAGGACCAGCGCCGCGTATGCCTTCCTCATGGATCCTCCTCGGCAGGCCAGCCGCAATGATATCATCGGATGTTTTTCTTGACAGCTTTCAGCCCTATCGGCCACAATAGCCACTCGTCATGTCAGAAGACTACGTCCTGAACAACAGCAAGTACGTTGACATCATTCGCAGGATGATCGACAACTCCACCGGCTCCCCCCTCGTGACGGCCAAGAACGTGTACCAGCCGGGAAACCCGACGAATAAGCCCCTCATCAGCCAGATCGTGCGGGACTTGATGCTTCCCGGCAGCCGGATCATCGGCAAGGAGCACCTCGTCCGCCTCAACCAGCTCGCCCAGAGACGCAAAGCCTGTCTCATCCTCATGGAGCACTTCAGCAATTTTGACATCCCGTGCTTCTACGAGCTGCTGGAGCAGGGCCCGGAGGAGTGCCGCAAGGCCGCGGAATCCATCGTTTCGGTGGCCGGCGTCAAGCTGAATGAGACCAACAAGCTCGTTCTCGCCTTCACGGAGGTCTTCACGCGGGTGGTTCTGTACCCGGCGCGCTCCTTCCACGCCATCAAAGACCCCGGTGAGCTCCATGAAGCGGAGAAGCGGCGCGCCAAGATCAACATTGCAGCCATGAAGATGCTCAACTCTCTGCGCAAGCAGGGACGGCTCATTCTGGTCTTCCCTTCCGGCACGCGCTACCGGCCCTGGGATCCGGAAACAGGGCGCGGCCTCCGGGAAATCGACACCTACATGAAGTTCTACTCGTACATGGTCCTGGTTGCGATCAACGGCAATACCCTTCTCCCCAACCCCAACGGGCGCATGGATGAGGATTTCACGCGCCAAGACGTGATGATCTACACGGTCAGCCCGGTCCGAAAGTGCTCCGAGTTCCGGCGTGAAGCGCTGCGAGGCCACCGGCATGATGAGGATCCCAAGCAGCACGTCGCAGACGAGGTGATGGCGGCGCTCAAGACGCTCCATGACCGAACGGAACGGGCCCGCCAGCGCCTCCTTGCGGACTCGCAGTTCCCCGCGGGCTCGCCGGAGCCCGGCAGTCCCGGCCCCGGCTCCCCGCAGTATCACTGAGCCGCGGGCTCTTCGTGGAACCGCCGCGCCCGGTCCCGGTAGCACGCCTGCCGCAGGCCCTGTGCCGTGATCTGCGGTATCTGTTTACCGATATCGACGACACGCTGACCTCGAACGGGATGCTCCCCGACTCTTCCTACGGGGCGCTCTGGGACCTGGAGCGCGCGGGAGTCAACGTGGTCCCGGTCACCGGCAGGCCCGCGGGCTGGTGTGACCACATCGCGCGGATGTGGCCGGTGGAAGCCGTGGTGGGGGAGAACGGTGCCTTCGTGTACGCGTACGACCGGAAGCGCCGGACGATGAGACGCGACATGCTGCAGGCGGGCGGAGATCCCGAGGCGCGGCGGGAGACGCTGATGCGGGTGGCGGCCCGGGTGCTCCGAGAGGTGCCGGGCGCGGCCCTCGCCGCCGACCAGCCGTTTCGCATCAGCGACGTCGCCATCGACTACTGTGAAGACGTTCCCCGGCTGGGCCCGGACAAGGTGGACGAAATCTGCCGCATCCTTGCCGATGAGGGGATGCACTACAAGGTCTCGAGCATCCACGTGAACTACTGGGTCGGGGACTTTGACAAGCTCTCCGGCGTCCGCAGCTTCGCGGAGCGCGAGGCAGGCCTCTCCTTCTCCGACCTGGCGCGGGCGGCCCTGTTCATCGGCGATTCGCCCAACGACGAGCCGCTGTTCGGCGGGTTTGCCCACTCGATCGCCGTGGGAAACATCCGCGCGTTCCTGGGGAAGATCCGGCAGCTCCCCGAGTTCATCACGGAGAGGGACTCCGCGGAAGGCTTCACGGAGGCGGTCAGGACGATACTGGCAAAGCGTTCGGGAAGCGGCTCGTTCAATAGGAAAGGTCGTCCAGGCTGCACTCCAGGACCTGGGCGACCGGCTTGAATCCCACCGACATGATGAAATCCGTGAACCGAAGCGATTTGCCCGAAAGCTCGATGGTCAGCCGCTGCATCCCGCGCGCTCTCATGTCGGTAAGGAACTTCCTCAGCACGGCTTCTCCCAGCCCAATCCCCCGGAGGCCGGGCACGATGGCCATCTGGATGATGCGGACCATGCGGCCCTCGATGATCCCCCACGTGAACCCGGCGAGATCTCCCTCGGGAGTCTCGACGATGAGAATCGGCGACCCGGCGTCCCCCGGTGCGGCAAGACCGTCGCGCTTCCGCCGATACCTCTCCTCCAGCCTGACCGGTTCCTCGCCGGGAAAGAGCTCGAGGAACGCGTCGCGGTCGAGCTGAAGGATCTCCTCGCGGTGCTCCCCCACCCCCCAGGAGAAGGAGAAGTCGCTCATCAGGAGCTCTTCCGTATCTTCCGGCTCGGCGGGAAGCCTGGCCAGGCCACGCGCTTCCCTGTTCGCGTTGTACCAGCTGACGATCACTCCCCGCAGGCGACGCTCCTTGTAGTCGAACCAGAGTTTCTCGATTTCCTTGCTCGTCTTCAGGGCGTCCTTGAACGCCCGAAACACGCCCTTGCCCATCGTCAGGGCCCGCGTAAGCTGCTCGCGATAGATCGGGTTGTCGAGTGACGTGACGAAGCTCTCCATGAGGTGAAACCCTTCCGCCGAGCCCCAGCGCGGAAGGGGGACGTACCTGTCCTCCGGAAGCTCCGCGCCCCGGGCGCCCAGCGCAACCAGGTCGCCGGTGTCCACGTCGATCGCGTAGCGTTCCTTCTGATCCTCCATGGCGAAGGCGATCTTGTCGATCATCTGCGTCGTCAGGGTGAAGTTCATTCAATTTCATTGTACGCCGGAACGGACTCCATTGACAGCTTCCGCCCGGCGCGGGCATACTCGGTGCAAACAATCCGGCCTGAACAAGAAGGAGGAGCCATGAGCATCATCGAATACGTGGAGGCGCGCGAGATCCTCGACTCGCGGGGAAACCCCACCGTGGAGGTGGACGTCGTCCTGGAAGACGGGTCCATGGGACGGGCCGCCGTGCCCTCGGGTGCATCCACGGGGGAGCACGAAGCCCTGGAGCTCCGCGACGGTGACAAGGCCCGGTTCCTCGGCAAGGGCGTCATGAAGGCGGTGCAGAACGTCAACAACATCATCGCCGCCGAAGTCGTCGGGCTGGACGCCCTGGAGCAGGTGGACATCGACCACACGATGATCGAGCTGGACGGCACGGAGACCAAGTCCAAGCTCGGCGCCAACGCGATCCTCGGGGTGTCCATGGCAACCGCCCGCGCGGCCGCCGATTTCCTCGGGCTCCCCTTGTTCAAGTACCTCGGCAGCTACCACGCATGCCTCATGCCGGTGCCCATGGCGAACATCATCAACGGCGGCGCGCACGCGGACAGCTCCGTGGACTTCCAGGAGTTCATGATCATGCCCGTCGGCGCGGAGAACATCCGCGAGGCGGTGCGCATGATGGCGGAGATCTTCCACAACCTCAAGAGCGTGCTCAAGGCAAAGGGCTACAACACGGGCGTCGGCGACGAAGGCGGCTATGCGCCGAGCCTCAAGAGCAACGACGAAGCCATCGAGGTCATCCTCCAGGCCATCGAGAAGGCCGGCTACAAAGCGGGGGACAACGTCATGCTCGCCCTGGACCCGGCGGCGTCGGAGTTCTACGATGCGGAGAAGAAGAAGTACGTGTTCAAGAAGTCGGACAAGCGTGAGCTCTCTTCGAAGGAAATGGTGGACTTCTGGGCTGACTGGGCCGGCAAGTACCCCATCATCTCCATGGAGGACGCAATGGCGGAGGACGACTGGGACGGATGGAAGCTGCTCACGGACAGGCTGGGAAAGAAGGTCCAGCTCGTGGGTGACGACCTGTTCGTGACCAACACGAAGCGCCTCAAGATGGGAATCGACAAGGGCATAGCCAACTCCATCCTCATCAAGGACAACCAGATCGGCTCGCTGACGGAGACCTACGAGGCCGTTGAAATGGCCAAGAAGGCCGGCTACACGGCGGTGGTGTCCCACCGCAGTGGTGAGACGGAGGACAGCTTCATCGCGGATCTCGTCGTGGCGCTGGAGACGGGGCAGATCAAGACGGGCTCGCTCTCCCGCTCGGACAGGCTCGCCAAGTACAATCAACTCATGAGAATTGAAGACCTCCTGGAAGGCGTTTCAACGTACGCCGGCCGGGAGGCGTTCTACTCCGTTCGCAAATAGCGTTCAAGGGACGGCAGGACGGGCGGCTCCACAGCCGCCCGTTTTTTTGCGGGGAGGCAGTCATGGAGCTCGCGGATCGGATCGAAAAATATCTCGTCGAAAAGCTCTATCCCTTCTGGTACCAGCGCGTCGCCGCGCCTGACGGGGGATTCACCACGTACTTCGACAGGAACGGGAAGCCCACCGGCCAGACGGACAAGACGCTGATCCAGCAGACCCGTTCGATCTTCATGCTGTCCCACGCCATCCGCAACGGCTACGCGGCGGGCCAGGCGGAGCGGCTCCTGAAGCCCGGGCTGGAGTGGTTCCTGCGCACATTCCGGGACCGGGAGCATGACGGCTGGTTCTGGATTGTCGACAAGGCCGGTGTGCCGGTTTCAACGGACAAGATCATGTACGGTCAGAGCTTCGTCATGTACTGCATGAGCGAGTGCGCGCTGGCAACGGGGAACGCGGCTGCGCGGGAGGTCGCGGAGCACACCTTTGACCTCGTCCAGAAGTACGCGGCGGATACAGCGTTCGGCGGCTACCGCGAGATGTTCCTTCGCGACTGGCAGCCCCGGCCCTCCGGCGCCTACGGCGGGGACCGAAAGTCCTTCGACGTGCACATGCACCTCATGGAGGCGTACACGACGCTGTACGAGCTGACCCGGGCGGACGTCCACCGCAGGAAGCTCCTCGAGGTGATCCAGGTGCTGTGGTCCCGGATGTTCCACACCCCGACGTGGACCGGCGTGGCTCAGTTTGCCCTGGACTTCACGCCGCTACCGGCAATCATGTTCAAGACCGTGTGGGGCTCGGACCGGGACAACGAAGGCCAGCCCCGGCCGCTGAACAACACGAGCTACGGACACAACATCGAGTTCCTCTGGCTGTTCCTTCACGCCCTGGACATCCTCGGCGAAAGCGTTGAGCCGTGGCGGGAGAAGCTGGCTGCATTGGCCCGCCACACCATCACGTACGGAGTGGACTCGACCTACGGCGGCGTGTATGTCGAAGGCCCCCACGACGGCCCCGCCCGGGACCAGCAGAAGGAGTTCTGGCAGCAGGCGGAGGCGCTGGTCGGTCTCCTGGACAGCTACCTCCTGTTCCGTGAGAAACCGTACGCGGACGCGTTTCACAGGGTCTTCGATTTCGCCTGGGGCCGGATGATCAACCACGAGGTCGGGGAGTGGTTCGCCCTCCTGGACCGTAACGGTACGGTAAAGTGGGACTACCTGGGCCATGCATGGAAGAACAACTACCACACCACGCGTTCCATGGTGCAGACTCTCAGGCGGCTGAAGAAGATCGAGCAGGCAGGACTTCCCCTGTAAGGAGACGCGGCAGCGCGCTCGCCGGACGGGCATTCCTGTTCTGCCCGTCGGGAGCCCGCTCCGCGAGGACCGCTTCGCTCGTTCTCGGAATTTGTTCACGAACAGCGAGGGCGCAGATGCAGACTGTGCCTTCAACCCGCGGCCATCCTGTGTCCTGCCTCCCGGGGGGGCATGCGCAGTGGCGGAGCCGACGAGGCCGGCGCCTCAGGCGACGGTGTTGCAAAGGTCTCCGATCCCGTCGATGGACACCTCGACGGTGTCACCGGGATGGAGCTCTGCGGGGTCCCCGGAGGTCCCGGTGAAGATCAGGTCCCCCGGCTCCAGCGTGACCCATCGGGAGATCCATTCGATGAGGGAAGGCACGTCGAAGATGAGGTCGGAGGAGGAGCAGCGCTGGACCTCCCGGCCGTTGATGCGACCCATGATGCGGGCTGAGCCGGGGTCAGCGTCCGTGACAATGACAGGCCCGATGGGAGAGAACGTGTCCGTCGACTTTGCGCGCCACCAATTGAGGTCGCTCTTCTGCCACGCGCGCGCACTGACGTCGTTGCCGCACGTGTATCCCAGGACGTAGCTCAGCGCCTCGGCGGCAGACGCGCTGCGGCATCGCTTTCCCATGACGACGACCAGCTCGGCTTCCTCGTCCACCCGGCCCTGTCCCTGGGGAAGCACGATGGTGTCCCCGGGGCCGATGACGGAGCTGGGAACCTTGAGGAAGACCTGCGGTTCCTTTGGCGCCGGCCTGCCATGGAGGTGATCCGCGTAGTTGTGCGCGAGGGCGAAGATCTTCGACGGTGAGCACGGGGCCAGCACGCGAACGGAGGCGAGGGGATGGGAGGCGGGCTCGCCTTCGGCCAGCCCTGAGGATGTCGTCTCGCGAAGGCCGAACGGGCTTCCGGAGATCTCTCTGACGCTGTCTCCGCGCGCCTCGTCAACGACGCCCCAGCGCGCGCGTCCGTCTGCTTCGTAGCGGATGATGCGCATGCCGCACGCCAGACCGTCTATTGTCCGCCGCTTCCCCCCGAGAAGAGCGATCCCAGGGACGTGCCGGCCGCGTTCAAGGCGATG
>DATKLM010000203.1:0-10387 GCA_035542415.1 Spirochaetia bacterium | reverse complement strand
AAAGCCGTGGAGCTGATCGGGCTCGGAAACAGCGCCCTTCGGAAGATCCCCGTCGATGCCGCGTTCCGGATGGACGTTCCTCTGCTGAAGCAGGCGATCCGCCAGGATCGCGCGGCCGGGCTTCGTCCCTTCTGTGTCGTGGGGAACGCGGGAACCGTGAACACGGGAGCCTTGGACGACCTGGAGGCGCTGTCACAGATCAGCCGTGACGAAGGACTGTGGTTCCACGTGGACGGGGCGTTCGGGGCCCTGGCGCGCCTGGCACCTGATCTGCGCGGGATGGTGGCCGGAATGGAAACGGCCGATTCGCTCGCCTTTGATCTTCACAAGTGGATGTACATGCCTTTCGAAGTCGGCTGCATCCTGGTGAGACGTGGGGAAGACCACCGCCGGGCGTTCTCCCTCACGCCGGACTACCTTGTCCACTCGGACCGGGGCCTCGCGGCCGGAGCACACTGGTTCAGCGACTACGGGATCCAGCTGACCCGCGGCTTCCGGGCGTTGAAGGTGTGGATGTCGATCAAGGAGCACGGTATCCAGAAATACGGGCGGTTGATCCGGCAGAACGTGGAACAGGCGCGCTACTTGGGCCGGCTGGTCGATGCGTCACCGGTGATGGAGCTGCTGGCTCCTGTCTCCCTGAACATCGTCTGCTTCCGCTACCGCGCTGCCGGATACGACGACGAGCAGTTGAACCGCCTGAACGCCGAGCTGCTCATCCGGCTGCAGGAAAGCGGGATCGCGGCCCCCAGCTCCACGACGATTCGGGGCAGATATGCGCTCAGGGCTGCCATCACGAACCACAGAAGCACGAGGGAAGATTTCGACATCCTTGCCCGCGCGGTGGAGCGCATCGGCGGCGAGCTCGGAGGAGAAGAATTCGGCAAGGCGGGCTGATGACGGGAGATGCTGGACCCGCGACGCGGGAGCAGTTTGCACGCTCGAATGCACGACCGTCAGCGCGCGAGAAGGCCTTTCCCCGGAACCGACCACAGAGGTTCCTGACGCAGCCCGGCCGCATCGATGATTGAGTTCACCGCGATCACCGCGGAGGTGCACGCGGCTTCCATGAGCATTGCGGGGACAGGCAGCTTCACCCAGTCCCCCGCCAGGACCAGGCCGCGCGCCGCGGTGAGCGGTCCCGGTCTCTCGGCGTGCATGCCCGTGTGAAACGCCGTGAAATCCTGATTCATCTGCAGGTGCTCGTGGATCACTTTCATCCCGGCAAGGTCCGGCAGGTGAAGGGTCATTTCGGAGAGCAGTCCGTCTCTCACCTCCCGCGCATCCGGCCGTTCCCGGGGCAGGGCGTAGCAGTGAAGCTCGTAGACTCCCCCGCCGCCGTCCCTCGCCCAGGCTCCCAGGGCCGGGTCCACCCGGTGGGACAGTGTGATCGAGTCGAGGAACCGCTTCTTCTCCGTTGCGATGAACACCGGAACGCTCATCCGCGTCTTTCTGTCCGTCCATATCCTGAGGACGGCATATCCCTGGGAGGCTTGCAGCGAGCCCAGGCGCCTGGCCGTCTGCGGATCCTCCCAGCGGAGGAAATCGGAGTCAGCGGCGATCTGCCGGCTGGACGCGGCATCCGCGGCAAGGACGACGAAATCGAACAGCTGCCCCAGTACCCCGAGCTTTCTTCCGACACGCTCGATTCTCGTGACCGGCCGCGATACGAAGATGGCGGCCCCATGGTCCTCCAGCCAGCGCCGGGCGGGCCCCGTGAAGCCGGTCTCGAAGTCGGTCGCGAGGTAGTCGTAGAGAAGGCCCAGATCGTTGCTGAGGAAATAAGAGTGGAAGCTTTTGATGAGCTCCGCGCTCGACATGAGGTCCGGGTCCGCAAAAAAGGACCTGCTGAACGTGTTGAACATCATCCGCATCGCGGGGGGAAGTGCAGCGGCCTCAGAGAAGTCCAGAAAGGACACCCCGTCGTATCTCTGGAACGTCGTTTCAGGATGGTAGGACAGAAACGTGAGCAGGCGGCGCGACTCGGGGCCTTTCATCATCTCGGAGAGTCTGTAGAGGCCGGTCTTCCTGAGGGAAAGCATGTTGAGGACCGGCGTCGTGGCAATGCCTTTGAAGCTGAAGGTTCCGTGCGCAGTGCTTGAGATCAGGTAATCATCGATGGGCACGAGATATTTCAGCGAGCCGGTCTTCTCCATGAAGGATCGGAGGTTGAAATACTGGCGAAAGAACCCGTGGAACCCGTGATCGATTCTTGCTGAGAAACCGTCCTCCGTCTTCTCGACCCACGAGCCGGCCTTGCCTCCCAGGTGAGACTTCTTCTCGATCAGGGTGACGGAGAACCCACGCTCCGCCAGGAGAGCCGCCGCGGTGAGCCCGGCGATTCCTCCCCCGATCACGGCGACAGAGCGAGGCCCGTTCAAGCGCATCGGAAGGTCCGAGCGGGGCGTATTGACCTGGCGGCGGTTGCCGCCGAGCCTGCTCATGATGATGGCAGACAGGAGGCTCTTCACGGCGTCACTTCGACCCGCGCCGGCCAAGGAGGATGCGGCCCTGTGCCCCGCGCGCGATCTCGGTTTCAAGACGGTCCAGGAGTTCCTGCTCGTCGCATTCCGCCCTGACCGTGTTCACCGAAGTCCCCGGGACCACGGTCCGGGGCGGGGCGAACACAAAGAAGGCCTCGGGCAGACGCTCCCCGCGGAACTCGCATCTGACTGCATACTGCAGGAGGGTCACCGGGACGCCCGAAAGGGAGATGATTCTCTGCAGGCCGCGCTGGAACCCCAGGGGCCTTGCCTGAAAGGGCACGAGGGCGCCCTGAGGATAGAGGCACAGGAGATTCTGCGGATTTCTGAGAAGGGAGGCGGAATACGTGACAGTCTCCATGACGCTTCGCGGATGCCCCTGACGGATTCCGAAGGCGCCGAGCTTCCTGAAAAACGGGTATCGGGCCAGCTGCTCTTCCAGCATCATGAGGAAGAACTTCCGGTGCAAGTAGGTTTCATTCAGGAAATAGGGGAAGAACCCATCCCACCAGGTGTTGTGGTTCCCGATCAGGACCACGGGAAGATGCGGGGGAGGCTCGGGAACGTCTCCGATCAGCCGAAGCGCGTGGAAGCTCTTTCTGAAAAGGCCCCGCAGGTAGCGGCGGAAGACGAAGTCCGCCCACGCGGCATGCTTCGCCTCGCTCACCGCGGCAGGTCCTTCATTGCGGGGCTGATCCCGTGCAACGCAGATTCCACCTCGCGGAAAGCGGAGACGCGGGCGGAGAATGCCGGCTCCATCCAGACCGTTCCCCGTCGAAGCTCGTCTATGGTCTTCGATCCGGTGAGCACCATCGCCGCTCGAAACGACGTCTCGAAGGAATGGAACAGCCGGATCACGGCGTCCACCCCGCCGGCCCGGACGGCACGGATCACGGGAAGGGCGAAGCCGACCATCTCCGCCCCGAGGGCGGCCGCCTTGGCCGCGTCCAGGCCGCTTCGCATCCCGCCCGAGGCAATCACCCTGCCGCCCAGCTCACGGGATGCCGCCACGAGGAGCGCGGTCGGGATCCCCCAATCGCGCAGCTCCTCGGCGGCCTCGCGGTCGTCTTCCTCCCTGCGGTACGACTCCACGGAGACCCAGTTCGTGCCTCCGCTGCCGGCAAGGTCAACGTAGGCCGCGCCTGCGTCCAGAAGCTCCCGTGCCAGGCCGGGCCGGATGCCGAACCCGGTTTCCTTGACGATCACCGGAAGCGGAGATTCCTCGAGGAGCCTGAACAGCGCTTCCTTCAATCCGCGGAAATCCGTGTCCCCGTCGGGCTGGAAAAGCTCCTGCCCGGGGTTCAGGTGAACCACCAGCGCCTGCACCTCGAGGCGGCGAAGAAGCTCGAATATCCGCTCGCGGGCAAGATCCCGGACCTGCACGGCGCCGATGTTCGCCAGCACGGGCACATCTCCGGCAATCGGCTTCACGTGAAAGTGATCGAAAAGCGCCGGCTCCCGGAAGAGGACCCTGATCGAGCCGAGCCCGACGGGAATGCCCAGCGCCCGGGCGGTTCGGGCAAGCAGCCGGTTCGCTTCGAATCCGCCCCGCGAACCGCCGGTCATGCAGGAGATGAACATGGGGTGCGGGAGCCGCACGCCGAGAAAGTCGACCCCGGGGTCCACCTCGGATGCGGAGATCTCAGGCATCGCCTCGTGGATGAAGCGGATGGCCTCGAAGCCCGCCCCGCCGCCTTCAATCGCGAACCGCGAGGGGTCCGTGCAGATCTCGAGATGCTTCTCTTTGCGCAATCCAGGAGCCGAGCTCAGCGGCTGTGCGATACTCACGGTATCCGTCCTTCCGTATCCCCGCCAGGAAGAATGCGTCCGGCGGAAGCGTCACCTGGTCGATCATCGCGTCATGTTCCTCCGCCGCCAGGTGCCCGACGGTCCACTGCGAATACTCCTCGAAGCTCGCCTCCCGCGAGGATTCGAAGACGCGCTCCAGGTGCCAGCTCTCGATGACCTGCGGAGCCTGCTCCATGACGCGCGCGTCCATGACGACCATCGTGTTGCCGGAGCCGTAGGAGGCAATGAGCATCCTCTTTCCGACGATGTCCTTTCCGAGCGTCTTGTACCTGTTTGCCAGGACGAACGCGACGGCGACCCACAGGGACGCCGTATACATGTTCCCGATGTCCGCGATGGGATCGATTCCCTCGTAGAAGCCCCTCTCCAGAAGGAACGTGCGCGCGGCGTCCGCGTCCAGCCCCAGGCGGCGCTCCAGGAGCTTCTGGAGCGCCGTTTCCGGCATGTTTCGAAACGGCGTGTGCAGCGCGAAAAGGTCCGTCCGGCGCAGCCGCTCCTCCGCGTTCTCTCCCGACAGCCGGCAGGCATCGAGGAAAGCCTTCTCCAGCGCGTCGCCATACAACCTCATCGAGTAGCTTCCCTGCACGCGCGCCGTGGGCACCCCGGCGGGCCGGAAGAAATCATCCACGTCCGAGGACCAGTATCCGATGGCGGAAAGGTCGATCGACAGGAGCCTCGGTGAAAGCCCCAGGAGCATGGCCGCCGCGCCGGCGCCCTGGGTGATCTCCGCCGTGGACTCCGTCTCGTAACGAGCGATATCGGAGCTCGTCACCAGGGCGAGGTCCCCGCTTCTTCCTCCGGCGGCGAGCAGCCCGCCCGCGGAGAGAAGGGCCATGGTGCCGCCGGCGCACGCATGCTGAACCTGAAAGCTCGAAAGGGCGTTCGGCATCGGCACCCCCGCCCGCGAAAGCATCCCCTGGACGGAGGAAGAGACGGATTTCGAGTGGTCCGTGCCGCTTTCCGTTCCCGCCGCGAGGTGTCGGATTCTGGCCGGGTCCATCCAGGAGTTCGCTTGCACGAGCGTGCAAGACGCCTGGGCTGCCATTGTGGCCGCATCCTCCCATGACTCGGGGAAGCGGATTGCTTTCTGTCCTGTTGTCCGTAGTGCGCGTTCGAGGTGACGTTCCATCCTTGGGTTCTTGATGGCGCGCCGTTTCACAATTGTGTCCAGGCCAATCCGGGGAGAGGGGACGTAGACGCTCATATCATGGAGTCCAAAGCTCCAACCAGTTTCCTTCATGTAAACTCCTGTCCTGGCCTCTATTATAACACATAATGTGAACTTAGAAAACAAATTCTCTTGTCAAATTACAATTCGTGAAGTAAGTAGTAAGCGATGAATTTCTACGTCTATCTGGATCTCATCGTCGCCGCGGTTCCACTTTCGCTCTCTTTCGATAGAAAGGTGAGATACGTGACCCGGTGGCCTGCCGTGCTCGTCACGAGCGTCATCGTTGCTATCCCCTACGTGGCCTGGGACAGCTTCATGACCATCCGGGGAGCATGGGGCTTTTCCGCGGCCTTTGCGGGCAGTTTCCGCCTGCTGCGGCTGCCGGTGGGGGAGCTTCTTTTTTTTGTTGCCGTGCCTTTCAGCTGCATCTTCATTCTCGAGGTTGTTTCAGCGTACCTGCCGCAGAAAGCTGCCCGCCCCGTGCGCCTGCCCTGGATTGCCGCGGGAGCGCTTCTTGCCCTCGCCGCCTTGCTTGCGCGCGGCCGCCTGTACACGCAGACGGTTCTGGCCGCATCGGGAGCCTTCCTCGCTCTCTGCGCTGTTTTCTCCCCGATCACGCTCGCAAGCCGCGTCTTCTGGCTCGCCCTTGCCGCATGTTACCTGCCGTTTCTCGGTGCAAACGGAATGCTCACGTCGTTGCCGGTTGTCAGGTACGCTGACTGGGCCATTCTCGGGCCGCGCGTGGTCAGCATCCCCCTGGAGGACTTCTTCTACAATTTCTCCTACCTGGGATTCACGTTCCTCGTGTACGGGGTTTTCCGCGCGCGGACGGGGTTGTCGATCCTCCGCCCCTTCCACGAAACGCGTCTCAGGAGAAACGTGAGCACAAGAGAGCGCACGAACACTGCCGCAAAGAACACCAGGTGGATCGGGAAGAGGAAGGCGGAATGAAGGCCGAAAGAGCCGATACGGCGAAACATCCAGAATGCCTGGCCCGCATAGAGGACATAGAAGGCCATGGCGGTGAGCGCGGCGGCCGTGTTCCCCGAAACGAGCCATCGCGCGCCGAAGAACGAGGCGCTGGCGCACCCGGAGATCCACAGCGCGACGAGGCACAGGACAATGGGACGGGCGCCCTGCGCGCCGCTTGCCATGTTCTTGCTCCAGCCGTCGACCAGGTCCCGGATGCCGCCGGGGTACATCCGGTAAGAGATCGTCCCCTTTCCGCCCCTGCAGCGCACGGGCACCCCGGCAGCCAGGAAGCGTCTCCCCAGGTCGACGTCCTCGAGGATGCTCTCCTTGACAGACCGGTGGCCGTCGACGCGGACGTAGTCCTCCCGCGTGCACAGGATGCATGGTCCGAAGCATCCCGCCGGGGCCAGCCTCTTGCCGAACACGGTGAAGGAGTTGATCGCGGCCATGACGACGACGTTGAAGAAGGCGGAGAGGCTCTCCACCCAACTCCCCACGGCATGCCAGGGCTGGACCGTGAGCACGCCGCCGCGTTCCTCCCGCTCCGTCAGGAGGCGTTCGCAGCCGGCGGCTTCCAGCCGGGTGTCAGCGTCCAGGAAAAGCAGCCTCTTCGTCGCGGCACGTTCGGCTCCGACCCAGCACGCCCATGTCTTGCCGAGCCACTGCTGCGGTTTCCCTCCGGCGGCCACCACCCGGCAACCGGCGCCGAGCGCCAGGGCGGCCGTGCCGTCGGTGGAGCCGTCGTCGACAACGATGATCTCCGCGGGAGGGACCGTCTGAGCGCGCAGGGATGCGAGCAGCGGCGGGAGACGGGATTCCTCGTTCCGCGCAGGGATGATGACGGAGTAGGGTGGAAGCGCAGGGAGGCCCGGGCCCTGCGGCCGCCCGCGGCACAGCATCACGCGCCACAGGATCAGGAAACCGGGCACGATGAGGACGGCAAGCTCGATGATCTGCCAGGCGCTCACCGGGGCCATAGTACCAGGCGCCTTGTCATGGCAGCGGCCGCTCTTGCTGCCGCGCTGACGCTGGCCGTGCTTCTCCCGGCTGCTGCCTTCGCGGGAGAAACGGAAGGGGATTCAGGCGACTACCTGCCCGAGCTGCGGGTTCTTTTCTACAGCGCAACGCTGGAGGAGCCAGCCGTGGATGCTGCCATGTCCTTTCTGAGGAGCAGGCTCCCGCCGAGCCCCGAGGGCTGGCCGCCCGTGGCGCGCGCGTATTTCGGGGCGCTGGAAGGCCTGCGCGCGAAATACTCGGGAGGACTCTTCGACAAGCTTGCGCACCTGAAGACCGCCATTGTGACGCTCCGCGATCTGCCGGAGCGGAACCCCGGCAGCCTGGAGATTCTGTTTCTTCGTTTCTCGCTTTTCCACCAGGTCCCCGGGTTCTTCGGCCTTCGCCACACCGTCGGGCCGGACCTTGGCCGGCTCGTCTCGATGCTGGAATCGGGCGCGGACCCGGCGGTGCCGCCCGACATCCGCCGGGACATGGTCCTCTATCTGCTGGGCTGCGGGGAGGCGGATGCCGCCCAGATCGGGAGGCTCGAGATGGTTCTTGTTCGGCAGACCGCTGAACGGTGAGCATCCGCCTAGGCTCCCGCGGCTCCCGCAACGCGCAGGCAGGCGAAGAAGGCAGCCTGGACCAGGAGCGCCACGGAGGGAAGAGGCGATCGCAGTGAACGCTTCAGCCGCATGAAGGCAAGGGAGAGAAGCGCCGCAAGGACAAACCACGCGGCGAAGTTGCGAAGCGGGACGGTTCCCCCTGTCCATGACCAATAGCCGGCCGCGACGGCGAAAGGTTCCAGGATCCAGTCGAATGCCGTGGTCAGCGCTCCGGCAAGGATGGCTGAGGCCCATGGGCCGGCGATGACCCGGGCGGAAAAGGAGACGGATCCGAGGACCACGAGCGCCCAGTTCAATCCGATGACGACGGGAACTCCGAGGAGGCGGGGACCGAGCGCGCTGCCGTAGGAGTACGAGCCGAACAGGGCCCCGGTCGCCACGCCGACTGCTTCGACGGCGAAGCCCAGGACGGCCGCCCCGAGAACCCACAGTGCGATCCCGACGTTCCTTTCACTGACGACAGGCACGGCGACAACACACGCGGTGACCAGGATGGCCAGGGGGGTGAGACCTGCCATCAGCGCGCGGCTGCCCGGTGCGATGTGCCCGGCGAAGCCGACGGCGAAGAAGACAAGAAGAAAGCCTGAGAGCGCCCAGTCCCGCCGGCTCACCCGCGTTTCCTCCGGTCCTTCAGCAGCAGTTCCGCGGCGATCATGCCGGAAAGCGTAACCAGGGGCATGCCGCCGCCGGGGTGCGCGCTGCCGCCGCAGAAGTAGAGTCCCCTGATCCGCGGGTGTCGGTTGGGATGGCGAAGAAATGCGGAAAGGCGCGAGTTGGAGGCAACGCCATACAGGCTGCCGCGCATGCTCGAGGTTTGACGCGCGATGTCACGCGGAGTGAGAACGACCTCGGTCTCAACGAGCCGGGCTGCATCCGTTCGCAACGCTGATCGAATCCGGGCATGAACCGCCGCGCGGACCCGCTCGATCTCGGTGCTCCAGTCCTGGCCGCGGTCCGCGGGCGCGTTCACGAGGACGAACCAGTTCTCCCGCTGCGGCGGCGCGTCAGCGGGGTTCACCTTGGAGGTTATATTCACGAACACCGTGGGGTCCCGCGGGCATCTTCGGTGAAAGAAGAGGTCCTCGAACTCCGCCCGGGAGTCGGCTGAGAAAAAGACATTACTGACCGACAGCTCGGAGAAGCTGCCTCGGATCCCCCAGAGGAAGACCAGGGCAGAGGTGGACGGGGCCAGCCTCTCATAGCGGCGTCCCAGCCGGTCACGGACGCCGGGCAGGAGGAAACGGTAGGTGCTCAGGACATCGGCATTCGTCACAACCGCGTCCGCGGGGATCTCGCGCCCGCCGGCCATGAGGCCGACGGCCCTGCCTGCCTCGAGGAGGATCCGCTGCACGCGCCGGCCCAGGTGGAACCTCACGCCGAGCTTTCTTCCCAGGGCTTCGAATGCCCGGGGCACCTGCACGATGCCGCCCTTGACGGTGAAACCGCCAAACCCGTACTCGACGGCCGGGATGATGGCAAGAGTAGCGGGGGCCCGGTAGGGGTCTGATCCGTTGTATGTTGCATAGCGGTCGAAGAGCTGGACCAGGCGGGCGTCCTTGAAATACGCGGAGTTCGCTCTGTGGAAAGACCGCAGGGCATCGAGCCGCGCGAGGGCCGTAAGATCCCGAAACCGCACCCCGCCGTGAAGAAGCGCCTCCTGGATGCTCTTGAACAGGAAAATGCCCGCCGTCGAATCGTAGATGCGTTTTCCGTGGTCATGGTAGCGCTGGAGACTCCCTGCGTCGGCGGGGGAGAGAGCGGCCACCTCCCGCGTGAAGGCCTCCCTGTCCGCGGAGTCCCGCAGCACAGTCCCATCCGCGAAGAAGTTCGTGCACAGGGGCTCCAGCGGCACCAGTTCCAGCGCGTCCTCCAGGCTTCCGCCTGCTTCTTTGAAGAGCTTCTCGAAGACGAACGGCATGGTGAGAAGGGAAGGCCCCGTGTCAAACCTGTAGCCTCCTATGCTGAGGCTGGCGGCCTTTCCGCCCGCGACGGAGGCCTGCTCGAAGACGTCTACCTCGACGCCGGCCGCAGCCAGCCGGACTGCTGCCGCCATGCCGCCCAGCCCCGCCCCGATCACAACGGCACGCACGCGAGCCCTCAGGCGGCAAGCGCGTTGGAGAAGGCCTTTGCGATGATCCTGGATTTTGCCGGTTTCACCTTGTGGTCGAATACCACGAGCGGATTCTGCTCGATCCGCCGAGCCGTCCACGCATACATGTCGGAAGCGGTCTTGATGGGAATTCGGTAGCGCCACGGAATCATGGCGAAGCCCTTCTCCGCCGTGGCCTGCCATTCCCGGTACAGTCCCAGGTGATGCCCGATGAACGCGC
>DATKLM010000202.1:0-5454 GCA_035542415.1 Spirochaetia bacterium | reverse complement strand
ATTCTGAGAAGTCTCACCGAGCGGGGGGTGACTCTGCTCGTGTCCACCCATGACCTCGACGTGGCATCGGAGAGGTTCTCCCGGGTCATGCTCCTCAACCGCGCGCTCATTGCGTTCGGATCGCGGGAGGACGTCATGAAGCCCGAGATCCTCGTCTCCACGTTCGGCGGCCATGCGGCTCACGGCGGCGGGGACGAGGGCGTCCTTGTCTTCGACACCTGCTGCGACGGCGACACGAAGACCTCCGACCGCGCGCTGTAACGTCACTCTCTTTCGGGAAGGTCGATCGACATGACTGCAAGGAACATTGTCATTATGGGCGCCGCGGGGCGCGATTTCCACAACTTCAACTGCGTGTTCCGCGACCGCGACGACGTGCGTGTCGTCGCCTTCACGGCGACCCAGATCCCGGACATCGCCGGCCGCCGTTATCCGGCGTCCCTCGCCGGGCGGCGCTACCCGAACGGGATTCCCATCATTGCGGAGAGCGACCTGGAGCAGCTGTGCCGGACCGAGCGCGTGGACGAGGCTGTGTTTTCGTATTCCGACGTTTCCCACCAGTACGTCATGGAGCAGGCGTCGCGGCTGATCGCGCTCGGGGCGGATTTCCGTCTCCTCGGCGCTGCCCCGACGTTCCTGCGCTCCCGTCATCCTGTCGTGGCCGTCTGCGCAGTGCGTACCGGCAGCGGCAAAAGCCAGACCACGCGACGGGTCGCGAAGATCCTGCGGGAGCTGGGGAAGACCCCTGTCATCGTGCGCCACCCCATGCCGTACGGCGACCTGGAGGCCCAGAGGGTGCAGAGGTTCGCGACGCTGGAGGACATGCGGCGCCATCGGTGTACCATCGAGGAGATGGAAGAGTACGAGCCTCACATCACGGAAGGATTCGTTGTCTACGCCGGTGTGGACTACGCGCAGATCCTTGCGCAGGCGGAGGCGGAGGGTGACCTCATCCTCTGGGACGGCGGGAACAACGACCTTCCTTTCTATGCGCCGGACGTGCACATCACCGTGGTGGACCCGCACCGTCCCGGGCACGAGCTGACCTATTATCCGGGCAGGGTCAACCTCGCCATGGCGCACGTCATCATCATCAACAAGATCGACACGGCCGAACCGGAGGGGATCGAGGCGGTCAGGGCGGGTATTCGCGCGGTGAACCCGAAGGCGCAGGTGGTAGACGCCGCATCGCCCATTTTCGTGGACCGGCCCGCGGAGATCCGGGGAAAGCGCGTGCTTGTAGTGGAGGACGGACCAACGCTGACGCACGGGGAAATGCGCTACGGCTCGGGGACCGTGGCCGCGCAGAAGCACGGCGCCGGGGAGATCGTCGACCCCCGGCCGTACGCCACAGGCAGGATCCGCGAGACGTTCGAGAAGTACCCGCGCATCGCGGCGCTCCTCCCGGCGGTGGGCTACGGAGACGAGCAGGTGCGGGACCTGGAGGACACGATCCGCAGGGTCCCCTGTGACCTCGTCATCGTCGCCACCCCCGTGGACCTGACCCGGATCGTCAGGATCGACAAGCCCATGCTGCGCGTCCGCTACGAGCTGCAGGAGGTCGGCTCCCCCGACCTCCACCAGATACTGAAAGCGAGGCTGAAATGAAAGTCGACATGAAAGGAAGATCGCTCCTCACGCTCAAGGACTGGACGCCGGAAGAGGTCCGTCACGTGCTTACGCTGTCGCACCGCGTGAAGAAAGAGCTGCGAAGCGGCACGGTACAGCAGCGGTTCCGTGGGAGGACCCTGGCGCTGCTGTTCGAGAAGCGCTCCACCCGGACGCGCTGCGCCTTCGAGACGGCGTTCGGCGAGGAGGGCGGTCATCCCGTCTTCCTGTCCATGGCGGATATCCACCTGGGCTCCAAGGAGGCGCTGGAGGACACCGCGCGTGTGCTGGGGCGAATGTTCAGCGCCATCCAGTTCCGCGGCTTCAAGCAGTCCACCGTGGAGGCGCTCGCGAAATGGTCCGGCGTGCCGGTGTACAACGGCCTCACGGATGACTGGCACCCGACGCAGGCGCTCGCTGATCTGATGACCATGGAGGAGACGTTCGGCTCCCTCACGGGAAAAAAACTCGCGTTCGTCGGCGACGGCCGCAACAACGTTGCGGTCACGCTCCTCGTCGGCTGCGCCCAGATGGGAGTGTCCATGTCCATTGCGGCCCCGCGTGAGCTGGCGCCTGCGGCAGAGCATCTGGCGTGGGCCCGGGAAATGGGCGCGAGAACAGGGGCGCGCTTCGACGTAACCACTGACGCCGCGGAGGGAGTCCGGGGCGCGGATGCCGTATACACGGACGTCTGGGTCTCCATGGGAGAGGAAGAAAAGAGCGCGGAGCGTATCGCCCTGCTCACTCCCTACCAGGTGACCCGGAGCCTGATGGAGAAGGCAGGGAAGAAGGAGTCGATCTTTCTGCACTGTCTCCCTGCCGTGAAGGGCAAGGAGGTCACCGAGGAGGTGATCGAAGGAGAGCATTCGCGCGTCTGGGACCAGGCGGAGAACAGGAAGCACACGATCAAGGCCCTCATGCTCGCAACGATCTAGCGCGCAGAGCGGCAGCGGAGAGCCCGCGCGGGCACCAGCAGAGAGCCCGGAAAAACCATCGCCCTTGAATCGGCCTCGAAAACCACTATTATATAAGCTGGTGGCAGGGGAGACGCGAAAGGGACCAGGAGGATGGGAATGAAAAGGGCGATATGCGTGCTCTGGGCAGGGATCGTGCTTCTGGCCGGCCTTCCCGCCTTCTCTCAGGCCCAGGCCGCGCAGCCGCAGTCTGCCCAGGCCCAGGGCTATCCGAAAGAGGCGTACGTCAAGAACGTCCCTCTCGTCAGGATCTATATCCACCCGCTGGGCTACAAATGCGTCTACCTCAAGGGCAACATGCAGATCGGTGAGATCTACGTTCCGCTCTCCTGGTTCAATCTCGGAGTGACGAGCAAGGCCGAGATTTCCTACGGACCGACCTCGGACCGGCCGTACGTTTCGATCTCGTGGGTGGACGGGAAGTTCGAGCGGATCGTCATCAACGCAAGCTCGGACATGGCCGGTCCCACGTGGGGCACCCTGAGCCCCGCGGTGGACCTCGCGGCGCAGTTCAACGTCCAGGAACCTCCCCGGGAGTTCTAGCCGGGCAGTCCGCCTCCATGCTCGACATCGAAAAGCCTCGAAACGCAATACGCGGTGAAGGTCTGTCAGCATGGTTCCTGTCCAACGTCTTTCACCGTGACGAGGTTGCGGACCTCGTGCTCGGAGTCTCTCCGGAGAAAACGAATACCCGGCCCTGGCTGTGCCTCCTGTTTCCCGACAAGCCGCCGGTCAAGATTGTCCACGTCATCGAGCGCTCCATTCTCGATCACGTCCCCGGGAAAACGATCACCTACGGCACCTGGGAGGATCTGGGCGCGGCTCTCTCAAGGAGCGTACCGCACCGGGCCGAGATCGCCGCGGACTTTTCACGTGACATCCCCGTCGGTTCATTCCTGGATCACGGCATGGCGCTCCTCGTGGAGGCGGCCGGTTGCACCCTCGTTCCCGCCGAAGCGCTCGTGGCTCGGTGCCTGGGAACGCTGGACGCGGAAGGGCGGCGCTCGCATGACGCGGCAGCGCGGGTCCTCCATGCTGTCGTGGGCGAAGCGTGGGCCTTTGCCAGGGAGAGACTCGCGGCCGGCGCCGCGCTTCATGAAGGGGACATGCGAGACCTGGTTCAGGAGCGCGTGTCAGCGGCGGGGCTCGTGGGCGGTGAGCCGCCGCTTGTCGCATGCGGCATCAACTCCGGGGATCCTCACTACACCGCATCGGGCCGCGGGGCTCGCATCGCGGAAGGTGACGTGGTCCAGCTCGACCTCTGGGCGCGGGAGGACTCACCCGCTGCTGTCTTTGCCGATATTTCCTGGGTGGGGATCGCCGCCCGCTCTCCGTCACCGGGGCAGAAGACCGTCTTTGACGCCGTCGTGGAAGCTCGCGAAGCGGCAGTTGACTACCTGCAGAAGAAGCTGCAGAAAGGAATCTCCGTGAGCGGATCCGAGGTGGATGCCGAGGCGCGCCGGGTCCTTGTCTCGCGCGGCTTTTCGCGCGCTTTGCGGCATCGGACCGGCCACTCCATTGGGCACCGGGTGCATGGCTTCGGCGTGAACCTCGACTCCGTGGAGTTCCCGGACAACCGGGCAATCCCGGATGGCGCCTGCTTCTCCATAGAGCCGGGGGTATACCTTGACGATTTCGGCATGAGGACGGAAATCGATTGCTGCATCAGCAACGGCCGGCTGGACGTCACCGGCCCCGGGCGCCAGATGGCGCTTCTCACCCTGGGGTAGCGCCGTGTCCATGATCAGCGATGCGGCGGACTTCCTCAGGAAGCATGGATCCTTTCTCGTCCTCGGGCACAAAGAACCTGACGGTGACTGCATCGCGTCCCAGCTCGCCGTCGCTGTGCTCGTGACCGCGATGGGCAAGTCTGCCGGCCTGTATTCCGTGGGACCGTTCGACCGGCCGGAGATCGAGGAGTTCGCGGAGCGGTTTTCCTCCGTCATCCCCCGGGAAAAGCCTGCAGGGGCTGCCGCTATCATCGTGGACTGCTCCACGCCGGACCGCACCGGCACGCTGGGGCCCGCGGTTGAAGGGCTGCCGGCGCTCATCATCGATCATCATTCCGCCGGCACGGACTTCGGAACGGTGCGGCTGGTGGACTCCCAGGTGCCGTCCACCACGCTGCTCATCTTTCCCCTGTTCGAGGCGCTGGGCATTCCGGTGGACGTGGAGACCGGCCGGCTTCTTCTTTTCGGCCTGTGCACGGACACCGGTTTCTTTCGTCATCTCGGGTCAAACAGCCCTGCCACGTTCGAGGCGCTCAGCCGGCTGACCCGGCTGGGGGTCACTCCCGCGGACGTGTACATGATGATCTACGGCCGCCGCGACCTCTCCGCGAGAAAGCTCCTCGGTGAGCTGCTGGCGCGCGTAGAAGGCATGTGGAACGATCGTCTGCTCATTACGTGGCAGACGATAGAAGACCGGCGGCGGAACGACGCCCGTCAGCGCGGAGAGGACGACCTCTACCGCCTCCTGCAGACCGTGCGGGGTACCGTCGTTGTGGCGTTCATCAAGGAAGAGCATCCCGGCCACTATTCCGTGGGCCTTCGATCCAACTCGTCCCTCGACGTCGGCGTGATTGCCGCGAGCTTCGGGGGAGGGGGCCACCGGCAGGCGGCCGGCTTCGACATCTCCGGGACGCTGGAGTCGATCAAGAAGATCCTCATTGCTACCTTTGCCCCGCTGCTGGGGTAGCTGACTTCACCCCCGAGGCGGACGAATTGTAAACGAATGTAAAGACGCACCGGTTCCGGGCCGTGTGGCGCTGTTGTGCTGGCACGCTGCTTGCATGTGGAGCGGCATGGAAAACCTCACGGAGAAAGTCCTTCAGTACCAGAAGACGCGCTCAGGGCTGGCGGAGATCATCGAC
>DATKLM010000201.1:0-9294 GCA_035542415.1 Spirochaetia bacterium | reverse complement strand
CCGCGTTCCCCCGCTCCGCGAGAGACGGGACGACATCCTTCCCCTCGCCGAACAGTTCCTGGAGCACTTTGCCGTCAGCCTGGGCAAGCCGGCCCGCTCGTTCTCGGAGGACACGCGGCGGGCGCTGGCGGCCCACGCCTGGCCGGGAAACGTGCGGGAGCTGCGGAACGCCGTGGAAAGAGCGGTGGTCCTTTCCAGCGCAGAGGTCATCACGGCGGAGAGCCTGCCGCCGCAGGTGCTGGGCACCCGGCCGGCCGCGGATGGTCCTGAAAACGCAAACAAGCTGGAGCAGATGGAAAAGGCTGCGCTCCTGGAAGTCATGCGCAGAACAGGGGGAAACGTCTCCCTGGCTGCGCGGGAGTTGGGCGTTTCCCGCGACACGCTTCGCTACCGGATCAGGAAGTACGGAATCTCGCTTGGGTGATTTGGCGCACCGAATCGGGTGAATTGCCCCACGCGCCGGGCGCCTCTTGCACTCGGAATCCCCAGGCCATGAAGTCGGTGCTCATGTAACCATATTTGCGGCAACTACTTGCGAATGACGCGCCTCGGCCTGATGCGCCGCCCCTCCGTGGCACTGTTCTTGCAGGTCAGAGAGGAAGTCTCGACGAAATCCACGAAGGAGGATCCGTATCATGACGAAAAAGGTTCTCATGCTGGTGATCGTGCTGGTCACCGCGTCGGCGGCAGCGTTCGCGGCGCCCGTCTCGATCAACGCGCTGTTCATGAAGCAGGCCGGCTACCAGGAGGAAGACATCATTGCCGGCACGCGTGACTTCCAGAACGCGCACCCGGACATCAACGTCAACCTGACGTTCGTCCCCTACGAGCAGCTGGAGGAAAAAATCATCACCTCCGCGCAGGCTGGAAGCTACGACGTGGTGCTGAGCGACGGGCCGTTCACCGCGAAGTTCGCGCAGGCTGGAATCGTCAAGGCGGTTCCTGCCCTGTCCGCGGCGGATCAGAAGGACATCTTCGACGGCGCCCTGTCCTCCACGCTCTACAAGGGCAAGAGCTACGGCATGCCCTGGCTCAACGACTGCAAGTACCTGTTCTACAACAAGAAGATCCTGCAGGCAGCGGGGTTCGCGAATCCGCCCAAAACGTGGGAGGAGCTCGCGTCGCAGTGCAAGGTCATCAAGGACAAGAAGCTCGCGAAGTTCCCCATCGTGTGGAGCTGGGCGCAGGCTGAGTGCCTCACGTGTGACTACACGGTGCTGGCCGCTGCTTTCGGGGGCGCCATGTTCGACAAGGACGGAAATCCCACCCTCACGGCGGCCGGCAACAAGAAGGCCCTGGACTACATGGTGGCATCCCTGAAGGACGGCATCTCGAACCCCAGCTCCCTGGAGTTCACGGAGAACGACGTGGACTCCACGTTCATCAAGGGAGACGCGGCGTTCGCGCTGAACTGGACGTTCCAGTTCAACGAGGGGCAGGATGCTTCGAAGTCCTCGGTTGTCGGACAGGTGGGCATCTCCCTGATCCCCGGCTCGGGCTCCATCCGCAGCGCCACGGTCAACGGCGGCCAGCCGCTGTCGATTTCCGCCGGGAGCAAGAGGTCTGCGGAGGCCTGGACCTACATCCTGTACATGTCGTCGAAGGATTTCCAGAAGAAGTTCCCCAAGAACGCGCTCCCCATCTGGAAGTCTCTCTATGAAGACAAGGACGTCATTGCGAGCGGTCCCGAGGTGGTCAAGGTAGCCAAGGACCAGTACAACTACCTGGTGAACAGGCCGGTGGTTCCCTTCTACAGCGAGTTCTCCACGGACCTGCAGGTGAGGATCCAGGAGGTTCTCCAGGGAAAGAAGACGAGCGACCAGGCCCTCAAGGAAGTGCAGGCCAAGGCGCTCGAGCTGGCAGCGCGCAAGTAAAGCGGTCAGCAGGACCAATGACAGACACACGGCGGCAGGGTCTCTCCGAGCAGGGCTTCGCCTTTCTCATTCTCCTCCCGGCCGCCGTGGTCATTTTCGGAGTCGTCCTCTTTCCGCTGGTCACAACGTTCATCTACAGCCTCCAGAACATGGAGCTGATCTCCGCGGAGAAGGGGAAGTTCCTCGGCCTGCTGAACTACGCCCGCGTGCTGGGCTCCGACTGGTTCTGGCAGGCCCTGGGACGCACGATGTACTTCACGCTGGTCTCCCTGGCCGTGGAGACGGTGCTCGGGCTCCTCATCGCGCTGCTTCTGAACACGCGTTTCTTCGGCGTCGGGCTTCTCCGCGTTCTCATCATCGTGCCGTGGGCCACGCCCGGCATCGTGACGGCAAGCATCTGGAAGTGGATCTACAACCCCGAGTACGGGGCGTTGAACGCCCTGCTCACACGCCTGCACCTCATGGGCCAGTACCGCGCCTGGCTCAGCGACCCGTTTCTCGCCATGAACATGGTGATTCTCGCCGATGTCTGGAAGATGACTCCCTTCGCGGTCATCTTTTTTCTCGCCGCGCTGCAGTTCATCAACAAGTCGCTCTACGAGGCAGCCACGGTGGACGGCGCGGGGGTCTTCCGGCGGTTCTGGAGCATCACGCTGCCCTACCTCGTGCCAACCATCAGCGTGGTCGGCGTGATGCGCACCATGGAGAAGTTCAAGGCATTTGACGTGTTCTACGTCATGACCCGGGGAGGGCCGGCGAACGGCACCAAGGTCCTGGTGTACGAGGCGTACCTGAAGGCGTTCGGCAACCTCCAGTACTCGATCTCCTCCACGGTGTCCTACCTCATCGCGCTGCTCGTGCTGGGGTTCACGCTCGTGTACGTGCGCCTGCTGAAGCAGGGGGAGGCACACGAATGACGAGAACCAGGGCGTTCCCCGTCATGCAGTATTTCTTTGGACTGCTCGTGCTCCTGTTCGTGGCGGCGCCGGTCGCGTGGATGTTCATCACGAGCATCTCCATCCACCGGGACATCATCACGGTGCCGTTGAGGTTCATTCCGCGCCAGGCGACTCTCCAGCGGTATCTGGACGTGTTCACGAATCCCGAGAACGAGATCGCCAACGCCTTCAAGATCGCGATGCGGAACAGCCTCATCGTGTCGGGTTCCGTGACAGTCATCTCCCTCGTCATCGGGTCCCTTGCCTCCTACGCCTTTGCCCGGCTGCGCTTCGCGTTCAAGAGCAAGATCCTGTATCTCATCCTCTTCACGTACATGATCCCGTCGGTCGTGGTTGTCATGCCCTTGTACCTGCTCCTGAGCAGGCTGGGCATGCTGAACTCACGGCCCACCCTCGTACTGCTGTACCTCACCATGACGCTGCCGTTCGTCATCTGGGTGATGCAGACCTACTTCGGGTCGCTGTCCCGGACGTTCGAGGAATCAGCGTCCCTGGAGGGTTGCAACCGGCTGCAGGTGCTGTGGCACATCTACTTCCCCATGGCCCGGCCGGGGATCATCGCGACCGCGATCCTCTCGTTCCTCATCGCATGGGACGAGTTCTTCTTCGCGCTGATCTTCACCTCGACGCTGGATGCAAAGACGATCTCGGTGGCCATCGCGGAGTTCAGCGGCAAGCACTACGTTGACTACGAGATGATCGCCGCGGGCGGCGTGATTGCGGCACTGCCCCCCGTGCTGATTGCCGTCATCTTCCAGAAATACATCGTCATGGGAATGACAGCGGGCGGGATCAAAGAGTAGAGGACGCGTCCTCGTCAACGGTCTAGAAAAACTTGAAGATCACGCTCTGCCGGTATGCCTCGTACTTCTTCCCGTGGAGCTTTGCGAGGTACGCTTCCGCATCCCTGCTGAAGAGGCGGTACAGCACGTAGAGGACCGCGGAGGAGGTCAGGACGAGCCAGGAGTTCAGGATCAGGGACAGGCGCTGCCGCGCGTCCACGCAAAGACGGGAAGAAACACGTAGCTCAGCACGATGACTGCGGCCAGGTACAGGAACGCCGGCGGCGCGACCCTGGTCCCGACTCCCATGACCGTCATTTTTCCAGCCATACGACTTCTCCTTCGGAGATCCCGCTAGAAACGCCAGCCAACGATCAACCCGAGCGTGAGGCCGGTGTTCATGCTGGATGACGCCCCCGCCGGGGCGAACTGTCCACCGAAAAGGGCCATGAATCCCACGGAAGGCTCAACGAAGATGCCGGCGTCGCCGAAAATGAACCGGTAGCCTGCCCGGATGGCGGGCCCGAGAGCAAGGACGGTGATGGTCGAGTCCCCCTGAGCGTATCCCCATGCGGCTATGGCGCCCGCGGCAACAAAGGGGCCCCACTGTACCGTCCGGGTCTGATCGTCCACGAACAGCGATACGAGATAGAATCTTGCCAGAGCCTCTGCATTGATCTGAAGGATCGATGTGCCGGTTCCCGACGCCCAGTAGAAGGACGGTTCGATGTCGATCGCCCATGCCCGGGACAGCGGGAGCTCAAGAGTGAAGCTCGCCGCGACGGCGCCCATGAAAGCGCCGGCCGCCGTGGAGCCGATATCAGCGCCAACTGCCGTGCGCTCCGGAGGGACCGGCGCTGCGCCTGCCGACACGCCGGCGCAGATGAACATGGCGCAGCAGACCGCAAGGATTTTCGGCGTCACGGCGCCACCGCCTTTTCAATGGCTTTCAGGAATGCCTTGCTCGAATAGGTTGCGCCGCTCACGCCGTCCACGGGGATGGCCTTGGCCGTCGTGATGCGGCTGATCATGGCCTTGAAGTCGCTGTTGGAGGCGAGAGAGGCCGGCTCGTTGATGGTCACTGCGATGCTGGCCGCGCTTGCGATCGCGACGGTGACATTGAAATGCCTGTTCACGGCGTACACGCCCGGGGGAAGGGCTAGAGTATAGTCACCGGTGTACGTGTTCGGCGTCACGGCAGCGAGATTGACGCTCTTGACGCTCAGGTTGTCCAGGTACGCCTGCGGGCTGATCGCGCTCACCGCGCCGCATGCTGCAACCGCGAGGCAGAGGCCGCCCACGACGAGCACGGATGCTGCCCGACTCATCATGCGTTTCATGTGACTATCCTCCGTGAGAGATTGTTTTCATCGTAGCACGGCCGGAAAACGCGGTCAAGAAAATTGTATATTCGAATAGAGGAATGCCAGATTGGCGGCAGCGCCGTGACCGCTGGGAGTGCACTGCATGAGCTTCATGCTTGGGCGGTAGACATCTTCCCGTTCTGTGAGCATCTTTGCTCATCGTGACTGATTCTCCGAAGCCTGTGACGCTGACCCTCGGAATCTGGGGCGACCTGCCTCGTCCGTTTTCTGTCCTGGCTCCCATGGAGGACGTGACGGACACGGTGTTCCGGCGCATCGTGAAGGAGGTCGGATCGCCCGACCTGCTCATGACGGAGTTCACGAGCACGGACGGCCTGTGCTCCGGCGCGCGCGCCAAGGTGGTCGGCCGGCTTCGCTTCACGGAGATCGAGCAGCCCGTCATCGCCCAGATCTGGGGCACGCACCCGGAAAACTTCCGCACGGTCGCCGCGGAGTGCCGCGACATGGGGTTCGTGGGCGTGGACATCAACATGGGCTGCCCGGTGAGAAAGATCATCAAGGGCGGCGGATGCGGGGCGCTCATCGGCAATCCGCGGCTCGCCGCGGAACTGATTGCCGCCGCGCGCGAGGGCGCGGGGGCCATCCCGGTGAGCGTCAAGACGCGCATCGGCGTCTCCCGGCCCAACGCGGAGGAATGGCTCGGGTTTCTTCTCCAGCAGGGAATCGCCGCGCTGACCATTCACGGAAGGACCGTGTCCCAGCAGTCCGAAGGGTTTGCCGATTGGAGCACCGTGGCGCTCGCCGTGAGGCTCCGCGATCAGGCCGGGCTTTCCACGCGCATCATCGGGAACGGCGACGTGCGAACGCCCAAGGCTTTTTTCCAGAGGGTGGAGGAGAGCGGCGCGGATGGAATCATGATCGGCAGGGGAGTCTTCGAGAACCTCTTCATCTTCCGGGCAATCCGGGAGACCGCCGCGGGCGTGGAGGCGCCGGCGGAGTTCTCACGTCTCACGCCCCGGGAGAAGGTGGACTTCTTTCACCGGCATCTCGCGCTCCACCGTGCCACCTGGGGAGAGAGGGGAAACTTCAACGTTCTCAAGAAGTTCGCCAAGACCTACCTGAGGGCCTTCGGAGGCGCCCACGACCTTATTGACGCGGTCATGCACACGCATCACTATTCTGACGCGTTGGAAGTCCTCGATGCCTGGGCTGCGCGCCGAGACGCGGGGACCGCTGAAGTCAGAAAGGAGAGCGAGCCATGCCGCTCGGAGAGACTCTCGTCAACGCCGGAGTGATCACCAGGGAACAGCTCGAGATCGCCCTGGCGGAGCAGAAGAAGCACCCCGAGGAGAAGATCGGACAGATCCTTCTGAGGCTGGGCTTTCTCCCGATCGAGGACCTGGAGGCGCACCTGTAGATTCCGCGGCCCGTGTGACGCGGAAAGACCCCGCCTATGACTCTTCCTTCAGTTTCGTTCCCCGCGGCATCCCGCGCACGATCATGATGCTGGCCGCTGCCGCGGGGATCCCCACCAGGAAGGCCCACTGGTAGCCGAGCGTCGCCCAGAGGATCCCCCCGAGGAAGGGCATCGTGACCGAGGCCACGTGGTTGGCCGCCACGCCCATGCTCAGCGTGGGCCGGTGCTCGCTCGGCGGCGCGATCTTGTTCACGTACGTCGTGAGGCCGGTGTTGAACACGAAGGTCGCGTTATCCAGGATGTACACGGCATAGAGAATGTACTTCCCGCGCAGGAACGCGTATCCCAGGAACATGAGCGTCACGAAAGAATAGTAGAAGATAAGGACCCGGCGTTCGCCCACCCGGTCGATCAGCTTCCCCACGCGGCCCGAGGTGACATACCCGATGGCCTGGATCACCGCGGCAAGGAGAAGAATCTCCAGAAGGCCGGCGTGGTGGATCTTCACGAGGAGGAACCCGCCGAACGCAATGGCGATCTGCTTGCGCCATCCCTCCAGGAAGTTGAGGACGTAGTAGCGGGCGTAGCGCCTGCGGATGACGAAGCGCGGACCCGGCGCCTTGAGGCGCCGCAGGATGCCCACGCACGCGGCGGCCGCAATGAGTGCCGCGCCGCCGGCAATCACGTACAGAGGCCGGATCTTCACGCCGGCAAGCGTCAGGAGAAACGCCGCCACGAGGCCCGCTGCTGAGCCCAGCGCGCCCGCGGCTCCCACCTGGCCAAGCCGTGCGCCGGCCCTGCCCGGCTCCGCAAGAGCAAGGGTCATCGAATTGGGAAGCGGCTGCCACACGTGGAATCCGAGGCTCCACGTGACGCTGAGAAGCATCACGTATCCGTACGTCGGCGCCAGGGAATAGGAGCCGAGACCCAACGCGATCAGCACCAGCACCAGGGACGCGATGACCGGCTCGCTGAGACCTGCCACGAGCACGAAGACGCCGAGGGCGGCGATCCCGCAGCTCTCCCGGACCGCTTCCAGGAGGCCGGCCTGGAAGCCGCTGATGCCGATCTCCCCGACGAGGAAGTTGTTGTTCAGCCCCATCTGGAGCGTGATGGCCACGCCGACGCAGCCCGCGGCGAGACCGAGAAAAAAGAGGCTGCGGCGCCGGTCACGCGAAGAGATGTGGACCTTCTCGGCGCCCGCGGATGCTGCCGGGCTCAGAAAAGCCCCCGCACTTTCCCCGTTGTCACGTCTACGTCGATGTTTCGGAACGCGGGCTCCGATGCGGTCCCCGGCATGAGCTTGATGTCTCCGGCCACGGGGACGATGAACCCGGCTCCCCGGTATTGGAGGATGTCGCGGATGGGCAGCGTCCAGCCTCGGGGCCGGCCCTTGATGGTCGGATCATGGGAGAGGCTGAGGTGCGTCTTCACCATGCATGTGCCCAGCGTGGACAGCTCGGCATCGGCCTCGATCGCCTTCAACTTTTCCTGGGCCACCGGCGTGTAGGAGACTCCGTCCGCGCCGTAGACCTTCGTTGCGATGAGCCTGATCCTCTCCGAAAGCGGCGTGGAAAGCTCGTAGAGGAACTTGAACCTCGACGGCGCCTTGCACACGTCAACAACCGTCTCCGCCAGCTCGACAGCGCCCTCACCGCCTTTCTCCCAGTGCTTCGAAACGGCAACGCGCGCCCCCGCCTTCTCCGCCGTCTTCCGGATGGCGCCGATCTCTTCGTCGGTGTCGGTGTAGAAATAGTTGATGCAGACCACGGGTTCGATCCCGGACAGCCTGATCGTCTCCACGTGGGCGAGGAGGTTCTCCAGCCCCTTCTCGACCAGCCCGACGTTCTTTTCCGTGTAGGCCTTGTCCAGCGCTTTCCCCGGAGCCACCTTCGGTCCGCCGCCGTGCATCTTCAGCGCGCGGACTGTGCACACGATGACCGAGCAGTGCGGAGTGAGCCCGCTGAATCTGCACTTCAGGTTCCAGAACTTCTCGAAGCCGATGTCGGCAGCGAAACCGCTTTCCGTCACGTGATAGTCAGCAAGCTTCAGGCCCACGCGGTCCGCAATGATGGACGATTGTCCAATGGCGATATTGGCAAACGGCCCGGCATGGACGAGCACCGGTTGACCTTCGATGGTCTGCAGAAGGTTCGGGTTGATCGCCTTGGCCATGAGCGCCGTCATGGCGCCGTCCACGCCGAGGTCGTGCGTGGTGACGGGCTTTCCCGACTTGCTGTAGGCAACGACGATCCTCCCCATGCGCTCACGCAGGTCCGCGAGGGAAGAGGCCACGGCGAGGATGGCCATGATCTCGGACGACACGGTGATCTGGAACCCGCTCCTCATCATGAACCCGTCCATGTCGGAGCCGAGCCCGATGATGATCTCCCGCATCGCCTGCGCGCAGAAGTCGATGGCCCAGCCCTGCGCGATATTGCGCGGGTCGATGTCCAGCCGCTCCAGGCCGCGCTTTCTCAGCCCGGCATCCCCGTAGTTGAACTCGTGCTGCAGCCGGGCGGTCAGCGCCACCATGGAGAGGTTGTGCGCGTTCGTGATAGCGTCGATGTCGCCGGTCAGGCCGAGGGAAAAGTCGGTCAGGGGAATGCATTGGGCGAGACCCCCACCGGCGGCCGATCCCTTGATGTTGAACGTCGGCCCGCTGGAGGGCTGGCGGATGGCGCCAATGACGCGCTTGCCGATCTTCCCCAGGCCTTCCACGAGTCCCATGGTGGTCGTGGACTTCCCCTCTCCCAGGGGAGTCGGCGTGATGGCCGTCACTTCGACGTATTTGCCGTCGGGCCGGCCGGAAAGCCGGTTGAGGATGCTCATGTAGTCCAGCTTGGCGACGTAGTGACCGTAGGGGAGAAGCTCGCGATCCTCCACGCCCAGCTCTTTGGCCAGCGTCGTGACCGGCTTCATTCGGTCTTCGGCTGC
>DATKLM010000200.1:0-31018 GCA_035542415.1 Spirochaetia bacterium | reverse complement strand
ATGAAGGACGACGTGCCCGTCACCCGCGCGCACTCCTCCGACCTGTTGAGCGACGTTCTGGCCCACGCGCCCGCCGGGGGGATCCTCCTGACCATCCAGGTGCACATGAACGTGGTCGCCGTGGCCGTGCACGCGGCTCTTCGCGCCGTGATCTTTGCCTCCGGCATGAAGCCGGCAGACGACGTGCGCGCCCGGGCGGTGGAGGAGGGAATCGCGCTGTTCTCCACGCCGGAAACGACTTTCGACGCCGGGGGAAGGCTCTATGAGCTGGGACTCCGCGGGGAAGGCAAGGGATGATCCGGTGCGCGGCAGACCTGCACATCCACACGGTCCTGTCCCCCTGCGCCTCGCGGGAGATGAGGCCGCCGGCCATCGTGCGGGCTGCCCTGGAAAGGAGGCTGTCCGTGCTCGCCGTGTGTGACCACAACAGCGCAGGCAACACGGAGGCCGTCCGCGCCGCCTCCCAGGCAGCCGGGGGACCGACTGTGATTGCCGGCATGGAGATCACCACACGGGAGGAGGTGCACGTCCTGGGCCTGTTCCCCAGCGACGAAGCGGCCCGCGCCGCCGCCGCAGCCGTGGCCGCGGGCCTTCCCCGGTGGAGGCCGCTCGCGCCCCGGACTTCCCGCGGCGGTGGACGCTCCCCGGAGCAGGAGCTGGTGGACGCGGACGGGAAGCTGCGGTGCCTTGAGCCGCTCATGCTCGCCGCGGCGAGCGCGCTCAGCCTGTCGGAAGCGGTGGCCCTGATCCACGCGCACGGCGGCCTGGCCGTGGCAGCGCACATGGACCGGCGCAGCTTCAGCGTGCCGGGGCAGCTCGGGTTCCTGCCGCCGGACGTCCCGTTCGACGGGCTGGAAGTCTCCGCGGCCGGGGTGGCTCGCGGCAGGCAGGCGGAGTTTGCCGCGTACGGACTGCCGCTCGTGAGCTCCTCCGACGGCCACTTCCTGGACGATATCGGCACCGGGTTCACCGTGCTGGACGTGCGAGAGCCGGTGTGGGAGGAGATCGCTCTCGCCCTGCGGGGCGCGGAGGGCAGGAGGTGCTCCCTTGCGTGACATCTCCCTGCACGTCCTGGACCTCGTGGAGAACTCCATCACGGCGGGCGCCTCGGTGATCGCCGTTTCCCTTGAAGAAGATCCGACCCGGGACGCGCTCAGCCTCACCGTGGAGGACGACGGTCCGGGGCTTCCCGTGACGGCAGAGACGGCAGTGGATCCTTTTTTCACGACGAAGGAAGGAAAGAAGACAGGGCTCGGCCTCAGCCTCCTGAAGTTCCGGGCCGAGCAGGCGGGCGGAAGCTTCTGCCTGGGCCGCTCGTCCCTGGGAGGTCTTTCAGTGCGGGCGTGCATGCCGCTGTCCAGCGTGGACAGAAGCCCCCTGGGCGATCTGGCGGCCACCCTGGCGTCCGTGGTGTGCACGAACCCGGGCGTGGAGCTGCGGTCCCTCCTGCGCGTGGGGGAGCGGTCGTGGGCCGTGAGCAGCGCGGAGATTGCGCGCAGCCTGCCCGCGGGCAGCCGGGGAGAGATCGCCCTGGCGCGCCGGATGAAGGAAAGGATCGCGGAAGGGCTTGCCGCCCTGCGCGTGACGACATAGCGGAACGGAGGGAAGAGGATGAACGACGTGGGTTGTGCACCGGGGTGTCAACAGGCGAGCGCCGCCGAGCTCTCACGGAGGCTCGACGAGACGCTTGCGGAGTACCGCGGCAGGCCGGGGGCGCTCATTCCGGTCCTGCAGATCGCGCAGGGAATCTACGGGTACCTGCCGGAGGACGTGCTGAAGAAGATCGCGCTGGCCATGGGCAAGTCGTACAGCGAGGTGGCGGGAGTCGTCGGCTTCTACGCGTTCTTCTCCACGCAGCCGCGCGGCAGGCATGTGATCCGGGTCTGCCTGGGGACCGCCTGCTACGTGCGCGGCGGCAAGCAGGTCCTGGAAGCGATGAGGAAGGAGCTGGGCATCGAGGTGGGGGAGACCACGAAGGACGGGACCTTCAGCCTCGAGGTGGCGCGTTGCTTCGGCGCCTGCGGTCTGGCCCCGGCGGTGTGCATCGACGAGGAAGTATACAAGCGCGTGCGGCCGGCGAGGATCCGCGAGATCCTGGCGAAGTACGACGCGCCGGAGCCCGCCGCGGTCGCAAAGCCGAAGAAGCGCGCCGCCTCCCGCGGGGTGAAACCGCGCGCAGCCGGAAAACCGGCCGCCCGGCGCTCCGCGTCACGGAAAGGAGTGAAGGTCCATGGATAAGATACGCAGCCTCCAGGACATCCTGGCCATCCGCGAGCAGGCCCAGAAGAAGACGGCCCTGCGCGAGGACGGCTTCACGATGTGCTTCACGGTGCACATGGGAACCTGCGGGATCGCAAGCGGCGCCCGCGAGGTGGTGAACGAGCTTGCCGCGGCCGTGGAAGAGAGCGGCCGCACCGACATCCGCCTGACCACGTCCGGCTGCATCGGAGCCTGCGAGCACGAGCCGGTGATGACCGTGGAGACCCTCGGCGCGCAGCCGGTTCTCTACGGTCACCTGGACGCGAAGAAGGCGCGGGAAGTCTTCACCAAGACGATCACCGGCAAGTCTGCTGCCGCGTACGTCGTGTACGTCGGCACCGAGCCCTCCGACGCGGAGAAGGCCGGGAAGGCTGAGAAGCGCCAGGGAAGGGCCCGGGCATGAAAACCACCCGCATGCACCTGCTGATGTGCTTCGGCACCGGCTGCGTTTCATCCGGAGCAGAGAAGGTCCGCGACGCGCTCGTGAAGGAGCTTGCGGACCGCGGCCTCACGGACGTTGTCTCGATCGAAGACATGCGCGACTCCCGGACCGCCGGCGAAGTTGCCGTGGTCCAGACCGGGTGCAACGGCTTCTGCGCCTGCGGACCGATCATGGTGGTCTACCCCGGCGGGCTTTTCTATCAGAAGCTCGCCCCTGAGGACATGAAGGAGCTCGTCGAGGAGCACGTGCTGAAAGGCCGGCCGGTGGAACGGCTGATGTTCCGCCACCCGGTGACCCAGGCCGTGATCCCCCACTACGCGGACATCCCGTTCTTTGCCCGGCAGAACCTGAGGGTCCTCCACAACAAGGGAAAGATTTCCGCCATGAGCCTGGAGGAGTACATCGGCCGGGGCGGCTACATCGCGACAGCGAAAGCCCTTCTGGAGATGACGCCGCAGGGCATCATCGATGAGGTCAAGAAGTCCGGCCTGCGCGGCCGCGGAGGAGCGGGGTTCCCCACCGGCACCAAGTGGGAGTTCGCGGCCCGGCCGACGTCGGACGTGAAGTACTTCCTGTGCAACGCTGACGAGGGAGACCCCGGCGCGTTCATGGACAGGAGCGTCCTGGAGAGCGATCCCCACGCCGTGATCGAAGGCATGATCATCGGCGCACGGGCCATCGGTGCTCACCAGGGATACATCTACTGCCGGGCGGAGTACCCGCTGGCAATCGAGCGGCTCACCACCGCCATCACGCAGTGCCGGGAGCGCGGGCTCCTGGGAAAGGACATCCTGGGAACCGGCTTTGACTTCGACATCGACATCGCCCGGGGATCCGGCGCGTTCGTCTGTGGAGAAGAGACCGCCCTTATGAGGTCCATCGAGGGAAAGCGCGGAGAGCCGCGGCCCCGGCCGCCGTTCCCCTCGGATGCCGGACTGTGGGACAAGCCGTCGGTGCTCAACAACGTGGAAACGCTGGCCAACGTGCCCCTCATCATCGCCAACGGATCCTCCTGGTTCCGCTCGGTGGGAACGGAGAAGAGCCCGGGCACCAAGATCTTTGCCCTCACCGGCAAGGTGAACAACGTCGGCCTCGTCGAGGTGAACATGGGCGTTCCCCTGGGTGAGATCATCTACGACATCGGCGGCGGCATCCCCAGCGGGAAGAAGTTCAAGGCAGCGCAGATGGGCGGCCCGTCCGGCGGCTCCATTCCCAAGGAGCACCTCAACGTTCCGGTGGACTACGAGTCCATTACGGAGCTGGGCGCCATCATGGGATCCGGCGGCCTCATCGTCATGGACGAGGATTCCTGCATGGTGGACATGGCGAGGTTCTTCCTCGAGTTCACCCAGGACGAATCTTGTGGAAAGTGCACGCCGTGCCGCATCGGCACGCGCCGGATGCTGGAGATCCTGGACAGGATCTGCGCCGGCAAGGGAGAAGAGGGCGACATCGAGAGGCTCATCGAGCTGGGAAACAAGATCAAGGACACGGCGCTCTGCGGCCTGGGCCAGACCGCTCCCAACCCGGTACTCTCCAACATCCGCTTCTTCCGCGAGGAGTTCGTGGAGCACATCCGCGACCACAAGTGCCGGGCCGGCGTGTGCGCCGAGCTCGTGCGTGCCCCGTGCCAGAACGCCTGTCCCGCCGGCGTGGACGTGCCGGGGTTCGTAAGCCTCACCGGGGAGAAGCGCTACAACGAGGCGCTGAAGCTGCATCGGGAGAGAAACCCGTTCGTCGGCGTGTGCGCCCGCGTGTGCTTCCATCCCTGTGAAGGCAAGTGCCGCAGGTCCACGCTGGATGAGCCGCTGTCCGTGCGGGCGGTCAAGCGCTTCCTCTCTGACCAGGAGAAAACGCCGCAACTTCCCGATCCGATCCTGGACGGGAAGAACGGCGTGCGGAAGATCGCCATTGTGGGCGCCGGACCGGCCGGACTCTCCTGCGCGTACTTCCTGGCGCGCCTGGGCTACAAGCCCACCGTGTTTGAGGCGGAGAGCAAGCCGGGCGGAATGCTCAGGCAGGCCATTCCGGCGTACCGCCTGCCGCGGGATGTCCTGGACCGCGAAATCAGGATGATCACTGACACGGGCGTCACCATCAAGACAAAAAAGAAGCTCGGAAAGGACTTCACACTCTCCTCCCTGAAGGAGCAGGGCTTCGAGGCAGTTTTCCTCGGAGTGGGCGCCCCGCAGGGCATGAGCCTGGGGATGAAGGGGGAGGACGGCAAGGGCGTCGTGGACGCCCTGGGGTTCCTCAAGGAGTACAACCTCACCGGCAAAGCAGCGGTCGGGAAGAACGTCGTGGTGATCGGCGGCGGCAACGCCGCGGTGGACGCCGCGCGGACGGCGCTGCGCCTGGGAGCGAAGACAGCCACGGTGGCGTACCGCAGGACGCGGGCGGAGATGCCTGCGTTCGCGGAGGAAGTGGAAGAGGCGGAGCGCGAGGGAGTGAAGTTCGAGTTCCTTGCCGCGCCCCTGGAGCTGACGCGGAAGGGAGAGAAGCTCGTCTCCGTGAAGCTCCGCACCATGGACCTCGGGGACTTCGACCGGACAGGCCGGCGCAAGCCCGTGGCCAAGGGAGAGAACGACTTCGTTCTGCCGGCGGACATGGTGATTGCCGCCATCGGGCAGAAGCTCGTGCCCGCGGAGCTTTTCAACGGGATTGCCCCGAAACAGAACGAACGGGAATACCTCGAGGCTGACCCGGTTACCGGCCGCACCTCGGTGGATTGGGTGTTTGCCGGGGGAGACGCCGTGAGCGGCCCGTCCTCGGTGGTTGAGGCAATTGCCGCGGGAGAACGCGCGGCCGCCGGCATCGATACGTACCTGACCGGAGAAGGCCACGCCACGTGGCGGACGTATACCATCGCAGACACGTTCTTCGACCCGGACGCCGATCCGATCCCGGGCGACAGGCCGGACGTGAAGCTGATTTCCGTCTCGAAGCGGATGGATGGCTTCGCCGAGGTGGAGACGACTCTGCCCTGCAAAGCGGCCCTTGCGGAGAGCAAGCGGTGCCTGCGCTGTGACTACCGCGAGCGGCACGCCGCGGAGCCCGCCGCCGTTCACGCGGCAGCCGCGAAGTGAAGAGGAGCTGACAGACATGCCGTCATTGACGATCGACAACAGGAAGATCCAGGTTCCCGCGGGGACCAACCTCCTGGAGGCCGCCCGCATGGCGGGGATCAAGATCCCCTCCCTGTGCTACCTGAGAAACGTGCAGGCCATCGGCTCCTGCCGGGTGTGCCTGGTGGAAGTGAAGGGAGCCAAGGCGCTCGTTCCCTCCTGCGTGACCACGGCAGGAGAGGGAATGGAGGTGCAGACCAACTCCGCGCGGGCGCGCGGCGCCCGTCGGACCATGGTGGAGCTGATCCTCTCCGACCACGAGGGGGACTGCCAGACCTGCGACCGCAGCGCGGACTGCGAGCTGCAGGCAATGGCATCGGACCTCGGCATCCGGGAGATCCCGTTTGCCGGAGCCAAGAGCAGGCGCATGACCGACGAAAGCACGCCCGCCCTCGTGCGCGACACGGCGAAGTGCGTGTCCTGCCGGAGGTGCGTCAGCGTGTGCGGAGAGACGCAGGGCGTGGCAGCCATCTTCCCCCAGGGCCGGGGATTCAACTCGAGCATCGGGCCCGCGTTCGCCCGTCCGCTGTCGGAGGTGGTCTGCGTGCAGTGCGGGCAATGCGCCGCGGTCTGCCCCGTGGGCGCCATCAGCGAGCGGGACGAGATCGGCCGCGTGTGGGAGGCCCTGGACGACCCGAAGAAGACCGTGGTGGTGCAGACCGCCCCGGCCATCAGGGCGGCGCTGGGTGAGTGCTTCGGGTACCCGCCGGGGACACTCGTCACCGGCAAGATGGTGAGCACCCTGCGCCAGATGGGCTTCGACCGGGTCTTCGACACGAACTTCACTGCTGACCTCACGATCATGGAGGAGGGCACGGAGCTCCTCACGCGCCTGCAGAAGGCGCTCGTGGAGAAGAAGCCGGTCGCCCTGCCCATGTTCTCAAGCTGCTCGCCCGGGTGGATCCGCTACGCAGAGCACTTCTGGCCGGACATGCTGCCCAACGTCTCCACGTGCAAATCTCCCCAGCAGATGTTCGGAGCCGTGGCAAAGACCTACTTTGCCGAGAAGATCGGGAAGAAGCCTGAGGACATCTTTGTCGTCTCGGTGATGCCCTGCACGGCGAAGAAGTACGAGTCCCAGCGGCCCGAGATGCGCGCAAGCGGTGAGCGTGATGTGGACGTCGTTCTCACCACGCGGGAGCTGGGACGGATGATCCGCCAGGCCGGGATCGACTTCGCGGGCCTGCCTGACGGTGCAATGGACAGCATCCTTGGGGCTTCTTCCGGGGCCGCGGACATCTTTGCCAACACCGGCGGCGTCATGGAAGCTGCGCTGCGCACGGTCTACGAGATCGTGACCGGACGGACCCTGCCGTTCGAGAACCTGCATATCGCTCCTATCGCCGGGCTCAAGGGCATCAAGGAGGCGGAGGTGAAGATCGAGGGGACCGTGCCGCAGTGGTCGTTCCTGGAGGGAGTCACCGTCCGCGTGGCAGTCGCGCATGGACTCGGGAACGCGCGCAGGCTCATCGAAATGGTGAAGGCAGGGGCGCAGTACCACTTCATCGAAGTCATGACCTGCCCCGGCGGGTGCATCGGCGGCGGCGGGCAGCCCCGCATGACCACCGACGAGGTGCGCCTCGCGCGCATCAACGCCATCTACAAGGAGGACGAGGGCAAGCCGATCCGCAAGTCTCACAACAACCCCGAGGTGACCGCCATCTACGAGCAGTATCTGAAGAAACCCCTCGGGGAGAAATCCCACCATCTCCTGCACACGAAATACACCGTGAGGGAGAGGGTCTAGCGGGAGGAGGCCGGCCGAAGGGTCGAGCGATGGGCATCGTTTCCACGATTCCTGAAAAATGCCGCCGCTGCTACACGTGCGTGCGGGAATGCCCGGCCAAGGCCATCAAGGTCATCGCCGGGCAGGCCGCCGTCATCGCGGAGCAGTGCATCGCCTGCGGCAACTGCGTGAAGGTCTGCACGCAGAAGGCCAAGAGGATCGAGGACTCCACGATGCTTGTACGCCGGATGCTGGAAGAGGGCGAGCGCGTGTTCGTGTGTCTCGCTCCTTCCTTCCCCGTGGCTTTTCCGCACCTTGAGCCCGGACGGATCGTCGCGGCGGTACGCGCGCTGGGCGTGTTCCAGGTCTGGGAGACCGCCTTCGGTGCGGAGCTCGTGAGCCAGGAGTACGCCATCCTGGCGCGGCAGGCCATCAAGGCGGGCCGGCCGGTGGTGAGCACGCCATGCCCCGCCATCGTCTCGTACGTGGAGAAATACCTTCCGGCGCTTCACGGCGCGCTGGCGCCCATCGTGTCTCCCATGATCGCCGCGGCCCGGGCCATCAAACGGCGGTTCGGCGGCGGTGTTCGCGTGGTCTTCGTCGGCCCGTGCATCGCCAAGAAGGCGGAGATCCGCGACCCGTACGTGCAGGGGACCGTGGACGCCGTGCTTACCTATGAGGAGCTGGCATCCCTGTGGGAGACGGCAGGGATCGATCCCGCCGCGCTTCCGCCGTCCGCATTCGACGGCCCGTCGGCATACCTCGGCCGCTCCATGCCGCTCTCCGGCGGCCTGCTGCGGGCCGCGGGCTTCGACGCGGACATCCTGCAGAACAGCGTCATCGTGACGGAAGGCAAGGACCGTGTCACCTCCGCGCTCAAGGAGCTTGCCGAGGGGAGAAGCAAGGCGCGGATGTTCGATCTGCTGTTCTGCGAGGGCTGCATCAACGGTCCCAAGATGCCGGGGTCCCTCGGCGCGTTCGCGCGCAAGGAGATGCTCACGGACTACATCAATGACCAGAACACGCGCCAGGCCAGCCGGGACATGGGGGAGACGATCGCGGAGTTCTCCGACGTCGACCTGGATCGGCAGTTCGAGGAAGAAGCCGTTGTCCTGCCGCAACCGGCGGAGGCCGAGATCGCCGAAACCCTGCGGAGGATGCGCAAGTTCGGCCCTGAAGACCAGCTGAACTGCGGATCCTGCGGCTATCCGTCATGCCGGGAGAAGGCTGTCGCCGTCTGCCAGGGCCTGGCCGAGGTGAGCATGTGCCTGCCGTACCTCGTGGAGGAGCTGGAGACGACACTGCAGTCACTCCAGCGCTCCCACCAGGCCGCGCAGGACCGGCTGGTGCAGACGGAGCGCCTGGCATCAATGGGTCAGATCTCCGCGGGCGTGGCGCACGAGATCAACAACCCGCTCTCCACGATCCTCCTCTACTCCCACATGCTCCTCAAGGCGCACCGCGAAGGGGACACGGAGTCGGAGGACATCCAGATGATCGTGAACGAGGCCAACCGCTGCCGCTCCATCATGCGGGGCCTGCTGGACTTCGCCCGCCAGTCCCGCGTGGTGAAGGCGCCCACGGACGTCGGCCTCATCGCGCGGGATCTCGCGGATTCCATGAACATGAAGCTAGCCGGCAACGGCGTTCAGGTGCGCGCCGAGGTGCAGGAGGGCATGCCGAAAGTGAGCGCGGACGGGGAGCAGATCCGGCAGATGCTCGTGAACCTCGTGCAGAACGGCATTGATGCCGTTGCCGGGCACGGAGAGGTGGTGGTGAGCGTCGGTCTGTCGGAGACGCATGACCTCGCCGTGCTTCGCGTGCGGGACAGCGGATGCGGCATGCCGCCGGAGACCCTCAAGGACATCTTCACCCCCTTCTACACGACGAAACAGCTGGGCAAGGGCACCGGCATGGGACTGTCGATCGTCTACGGGGTGGTGAAGATGCACGCCGGGGATATCACGGTGGACAGCGAGGTGGGAAAGGGTACAACATTCCACGTTCGCATCCCCGTGGGAGAAAAGAAAGCCAGGGAGGAAACCCATGGGCTGGGATAAGACCGTGCTGCTGGTGGATGATGACGCTGATTTCGTGGAGATGAACCGGACGCTCCTGGAAGAGAACGGGTACAAGGTGAAAGTCGCCTTCAACGGGAAGCAGTGCCTGGAAGAGGTGGCCGCGCGCCGGCCGGACCTCATCATCCTGGACATGGTCATGGAGAGCGCAAACGACGGCTTCGACGTCTCCCGTGAGCTTCGCAATTCCGAGCTCACCCGCGGCATTCCGCTCGTCATGATCACCTCCGTGAATGACTCCATCCCGTTCCGCATCGAGCCGGACCACACGTGGCTGCCGGTGGACGCCCTGCTGGAAAAGCCGGTGGATCCCCAGCTGCTCCTTGCCGTGGTGGACAAGGCCCTGAGAGGCGGCGCCTGATGCCGGACACGCCGGTGATCTGTCTCGTTGACGACGACTCCGACTTCCTCGAGATGGAAAAGAGCATCTTCGAGAGCCGCGGCTGGCGCGTGAGGTGCTACACGGATCCCGCGGCAGCCTTGGCGGGGCTCACACAAGAGACTCCGTCGCTCGTGGTCACGGACCTCATGATGCGCGCGCTGGACTCCGGCTTCTCTCTTGCGCGCGCCGTGAAGAGCGATCCCGGTCTTGCCGGCGTTCCGGTGATCATCGTATCCGCGGTCTCCAGTCAGAAAGGATTCGACTTTCATCCGAAGACCCCGGCCGACCTGGCCGCAATGCACGCGGATGCCTTCTTCGACAAGCCTGTGTCTCCCGCGGCTCTCCTGTCGAAAGCGGAGGAGCTGCTGAGGTGAGCACGGAGAGCGAGCCGGCCCGGATTCTCGTCGTGGACGACGAGCTGGGAGTCCGCGAGGGATGCCGAAAGATCCTTGCCGCTGAGGGGTACGCGGTGGTCACCGCCGGGGACGGCAAGGCGGGGCTGGAGCAGTTCCTGGAGCGGGGGCCCTTCCACGCGCTCCTCGTTGACCTGCAGATGCCGCGCATGTCGGGCCTGGAGCTGATGCGCGAGGTGCGGAGCCGGGACGAGGATGTGGTCTGCATCATCATCACGGCCCACGCCACCATCGACACCGCCGTCGAGGGGACCCGGCAGGGCGCCTACAGCTACATTCCCAAGCCGTTCACGCCGGACGAGCTTCTCCTGTCCATCAAGAACGGGCTGGAGAGGCGCGCCCTGGCGCTGGAAGCGCGCCGGCTGCGGGACGAGAGGGAGAAGCGCCTTCTCGAGCTCGCCTCGGAGAGGTCCAAGAGCAACACGATCATCGCCTGCATGAGCGACGGGGTGCTCGTGATCAACACGGACAAGCTCGTGGTGCTCCGCAACAACGCCGCCGCCCGCCTCCTCCCGGACAGCGCGAACCGAGAGCTGCCGTTCCCGCTGGATGAGATCGCAAACCGGGACGTGCGGGAGATCCTGGGCCTGGTGATCGGCTCGCCGGGAGAGTTCATGATCCTCTCCCGGGAGATTCCGCTGGGGGGCGCCACCTACGTGGTCAGCGCCAGTCCGGTCATCGAGCCGGGCGGGGAGACCTCCGGCGCGGTGGCCGTGTTCAGCGACGTCACGGCGCTCAAGAAGCTGGAGACCGCCAAGTCGACGTTCGTCTCCATGGTGGCACACGAGGTGAAGAGTCCGCTCGCGGCCACCGAGGGCTGGCTGAACCTCATCCTCAGCGGCATGCTGAAGCACGACGAAGCGGAGGAAAGGCGCATGATCCAGCGCTCGCTCCTGCGCGTGCGCACGCTGCGGTCCATGGTGAACGAGCTGCTCAACCTCACGGCCATCGAGACGGGAAACTTCACCCTGAACCGCAGGCCCGTGGAGGTCGCGTCGGTGGCTGCCGAGACGGCCGCCGCGTACGCGGAGAAGGCGGCGGAAAAGAACATCACCGTCTCAGCGGCGCCTCCGGCGGACCCGGTGCCAGGCGTGCTTGCGGACCGGGAAGCCCTGTCCATCATCTGCTCCAACCTCGTGGAGAACGCGATCAAGTATGGCCGGCAGAACGGGCGGGTCGACGTGCGCGTTGCCAGCGCGGGCATGTACGTGACGCTGGTCGTGGCGGACGACGGCATCGGCATGTCTCCCGAGGACCGGGCCAAGGTCTTCGACGAGTTCTTCCGGGCCCGCAACGAGGTGACGGCGTCCATCCCCGGCACGGGCCTCGGCCTCAGCCTGGTGAAGCGCCTCACCGAGCTGCACCAGGGAACGGTCGCCGTCGAGTCGGCACTCGGATCAGGCAGCACGTTCACCGTGAGCCTGCCCGCCCTGGGCAGCGCGCCAGGCTCCGTGCCACTGGAGAGTCAAACGCACTCCGTCCTCCAGCGAGGTCGGGGTAAAACCGAAGCATGAAGCGAACCGGGAGCCGTCCACCACGTAGGGCTCCTCCTTCTGGTACAGCATCTCGGGTATTTCCCTGATCACCGGGTCCACGAGCCCCGCGAGCACGAGCATGAACCGGGGGACCGCGCTGAAACCGGGGTCCCGCCCCGCCGCGCTGAAAAAGAGCGCGGCCATCTGGCGCGTGGTGATGGTGCGGTCGTTGGGAACGATCCACGTGCTGCCGTGCGCCGCGGGAGAGAGCCCGGCAACGACGAGGGCCCTGCCGTAGTCCCCGACGTAGGTATAGGTGTGGGGCTGGTCAGGATCGCCGATGAGCATGGGCTTTTTCCCCACGGCAAGCGGATCGAGGAACCGGGCGCTTCCGAACAGGCTCTGCTCTACCGAGCCCGGACCGTAGAAATCGGATGCCCGGACCACCGTCCATCGCAGTCCCCGGCGCCTCCCAGCCTCCTCGAGTCCTTCCTGGAGCTTCTGGATGACCCTGCCCTTGCGGGTGGGTGGATCCACCGGTGACGAATCGTCGATGACGGGCAGCCCGCGAGCGTACACGTAAAGGTTCTGCGCCGTCGCGAGGACCGCGCCGTGCTCGACGGCTGCATCGGCGATGGTGCCGTAGAGGACCGGCAGGACCTTCGCGAACTGGTCGTACCGCGCATGGGCGCAGTTGTACATATGAGTAGCCCCCGCGCTCACCGAGCGGACCGCCGCCCGATCCGTTGCGTCCGCCGCCACGACTTCCAGGCCTTCGGGGCGGGTCTCGACGACGGTTGACGGCAGCCGACCGCTGCGGTTCACCACTCGTACGCGCAGCCCCCGGTTCACGAGCTCGCGGACCGTGGCCCATCCCACCGGTCCGGTTCCGAAAACAACCTGAAGGCCGGGCTTTTCACGAGCGCCTGCGCCAGGATTCTTCTCTGTCTTTGCCACCATGGCTTTCCTCCTTGATGTTGGCGATGCCAACAATCTCTGACGCCAATATAGCACCCGATGTGGGCGGAGTCAACATAAATTGTTGGCATTGACCACTTTTCTCCGCTGCGGTACGTTTCTGGCATGACGACAAAAGTGAGGTCGAGCAAACCCTATCATCACGGGGCTCTCCGCCAGGCGCTGATCGGGGAAGCCATGGAGGCGCTGGAGAAGGAAGGCCTGGATGGGCTCAGCCTCCGCGGGCTGGCCGCTTCGGCAGGAGTGTCCAAGACCGCGCCCTACCGGCACTTCGCCGACAAGCACGAGCTTCTCGTCACGCTCGCGGCGGAAGGCTTTCGGGAGCTTGCCGATGTGCTGGAGGCCGCGGCGCTCGGGGCGCCGGCCGCCGACCACGCGACGCCGGACGCAAAGCCCGCCGGGATTCCCGACGGTCCGACCAGAGGGATCCGCATGCTTTTCAGGGCCTATCTCCAGTTCGCCCGGACCCGGCCCGCGCTGTACCAGCTCATGGTGTCCCGCCTGGGCTTCAGCCTTCACTCGGAGAGCTGCCGGATCAACAGCGGCCGCGCGTTTCAGTGCCTCGTTCGCGCCGTGGAGAACGCCCAGAAGGCCGGGTGGCGCTCGGAGCGGAACACGATGGCCGTCGTGCTGTCGCTGTGGGCCGAGGTCCATGGGTGGGCACTCCTGCTGATCGAGGACCTGCTGCCGCCTGAAGCCGTCGGGCCGAACGCAGACACCGCAGGAATGGCGGAGGCTCTGCTGGACTGATCCGTCCGGTGCTAGGTGAAAAGCCGCAGCAGCTCCGAGATGCGCGCCAGGTGATGATCGTCGTGCTCAGCGACGAAGAAGGCATGGTCGATGACCCGCATGGGCGAGTTCAATCGAGGATGAAGCGCGGTCCGCGCAAGGGTCTGCTCGTCGAGCGCTTCCAGCCTGCTTACCAGGCCGGCCCGCGCGGCGCGGAACGACGAGAGGATTTTCCCCAGGGGTGCTTCGTTGTGCCGCGTCTCATGCGTCCTGCGGTTGGTGAGGTCCGCCGTCCGCAGTTTTTCCTTTCCCTGCGCGAAGTCTTCCACCCGGTCCGCCCACAGCGGCTCCAGGTCGAGGAGGTGGCCGGCATTCTCCTGGATCGACCAGGAATCCCCTTCCTTCCTGACAAGGACCTGTGACGGCACGCGGCCCAGCCGTTCCTCCAGCCGCGCGGGCGTTCCGCGCAGCCGCTCCATCACGTTCGCGAACATCCCGGCAGGAATGTCGAAGGAGAACTCGCGCTTGAACCACGGAATGATCACTGGCATTGGAGACTCCCTTCCGGCGCGTGCCTGACGCGAGCTTACACGACGTGCCGGCATCCTGTCAGCGGGGCTCGCTTTCGGCCATACGGGCGTACCCGTTCGGCGAGTACGCCGTCCCTGGCTGGCTACGACTGGATTTCCGCGGAATTCCACGTACAATGGTAGCCGAGGTACTCGATGAGGAGGCTCCCGATGAGAAAGCTCACTCTTGGATTCGCAATTCTGGTCGTCGTGCTGGCAGGGCTCGCGGGGTGCATGAGCGCTGGCCGCGGACCCGGCCCGGTCGCCGCGTTTGTCATACCGGCGGTGGCGAATCCCGGGCTTCCCCAGGACCTGGTAGCTACCGTCAGCCCCGGCGGCGAGCCTCGGGACGTTTTCCTCGTGGTGCCCGTCGGAACGAACGTGCACGCCCTCGTGGCGAAGCTGTCGCTCACCGGGGAGGCGGTCATCACGGTCATCTCCACCGGCAGCCGGGTAGTCCAGCAAAACGGGGTCACCCCCAATGACTTCTCCGTGCCCGTCCTGTACTCCATCGAGGTCTCCGGTGAGAAGGAGCCCTGGCGCTACCGCGTGATGGTGCGGGAGACGGATACCAATGCGCGCCTGGCGCAGCTCGTGCTTCCCCCGGGCTCGCGGCTCACGCCGGTGTTCAGCCCGACCGTCCGCGCGTACCGGCTCGACGTACCGTACGAGTCCGCGAGCGTGCGGATGGAGGCCCGCGCGCAGAGCCGCTTCGCCAGAAGCATCACGGTGTACGGGAAGGAGACGCCCGGGCCCGCCGGTGCGGCAGAGGTCGACTTCACCGCCGTGCTGCAGAAGCCCGTAACCATCGAAACCCTCGCGGAAGACGGGGCGACACGAGACCGCTACGTTGTCACCATCGTCCGGGCCGCGCCGGACAGCAATGCCCTGCTGGCGTCTCTCGATCTGCAGGGCGTGCCGTTCTCACCGGCGTTCTCTCCGGCCCAGCTCGGGTACCAGGCCATCGTGCCTTTCGAGACCCAGAGCATCGTTGTCCGGGCCCGATCCCAGAGCCGCGTGGCAACCGTGTCACTCACGGCCGCCGTGAGCATCAGCGGCGGCAGGGCCACCGCAGCGCCCCTCTCGGTGAGCGGGGACCCCGCTGCCCCGGCCGGCGCCGCAGTGGACTTCTCCCAGGGTGCCAACCTTCCCCTCGTTATTGCCGTCATGGCCCAGGACGGAAGCGTGCAGCAGTACCTCATCGACATCCGGCGCGCGCCGCCGGATTCGAACAACCTCCTTGCCGACCTGTCCCTCGGCGTCGGCGGGACCGGGGTTGCACTCGCCCCGACCTTCACTCCAAGCCGCCCAACGTACATCGCCGTGGTGCCGTTCTCCACGCAGCAGGTCACGGTGATTGCGCATCCGCAGAGCAGGGTGGCCGCTCTCCAGCTCGCCGGCGGGGCTCCGGGGGGCCGGGGCACCCTTTCCTTCCGCGGCAATCCGATGTCGCCTGATGGCGCGATTGTGGACGTGCCGCCGGGCGCGGACAGGTTCCCCATGTTCTTCCTGGTGACCGCACAGGACGGAACGCCGCTGCGCTACGCCGTGGAGCTGCGCCGGGCCGCGCCGGACCGCAATACCAGCCTTGCGTCGCTGACCGCATCCGCGGGCTTGTTCAGCCCGCCGTTCACGCCGCGCACCCAGGCGTACTTCCTTGCCCTTCCGGCGGATGTCGACAGCGTGAAGCTCACCGCCCTGCCGGCAGGCCCCGGCGCCACGGTTGCCATCGCGGAGCAGCCGGGTATTGCCCCGGCGCCCGGCATCTCGTACGTCCTGTCGGTGCCCCCCGGAGGGCAGGCAGCCGTCGGCTTCATCGTGCGCGCTGAAGACGGGTCGCAGACCCGCTACCAGGTCCAGCTCACGCGGCCTCTGCCGCCGGCGCCCGTGGTGCAGGCTCCTGTGCAGCCGGCGCCTCCTCCTCCACCGCAACCCGCCCCTGCGCAGCGGGTCCAGCCACAGCCGTCTCCTGCGCAGCCCGCGCCTGCTCAACCTGCACCAGCACAGCCCGCGCCTGCACAACCAGCGCCCGCACAGCCGGCACCCTCACAGCCCGCCCCGAATCCGCCTGCAGCCGCGGGTCCGGATCACTTCGCGGTCTCGGCACAGAACCTTCCGATCATGCTGCCCCCCGGAGTATCTCCCCTGAGGGAGATGCCGACCAAGGTCGGGACCTTGACCGTGCGTCCGTATCGTTCGAGCGACGTCATCCTGCAGACGCAGGTCTCGGTCGATCTTCACGTCCAGGGCGGTAAACCCGTGTTCTCTTTCCAGTACCAGTCCCCGGGCGTGTCGCTGGGCAGAAACAGGCTGATCGAGTTCGAGTTCGCCGTGCCGACGCTTGCCAGCCATTTCTTCTATTACAAAGAGGCAGTGCCGGCGGATGGCGACGAGAAGCTCACGATCCCGTTCCTCGTCTTCTCCAATACCGCCTCCATTCCCTGGCCCGCCGTGGGCAGCCCCGTCCAGGCCGCGGGCTACGTCTCCATGGTGCCGCCTGGCAGGGCCGAGCGCGCTGAGGACCGGGAGGCGTTTCAGAAGAACGAGAAAGGCGAATACGGCATTGAGATCCAGATCACCGACGCGAAGACCGGCAAGCCCCTGGGAAAGGACACCGTGTGGAGGAAGCCCGGGCTCGCGCGCGGCCAGCCCCTCGGGTTCGCAGCGCCCATGGGCGTGCCGGAAGGCTCCACGGTGGGCTACGTTCTCACCGCGCGTGTCCCGAACGGCCGGACGTGGACCGCGGCCGGCCAGACGCAGGTCTGGACCACGAGGCTCCGCGCAGGCGGCGGATTCGAACCCGTGCTTCTCCCGATCGGCGATGAGCTGGCACCCGGGCCCGACGACAAGGACAGGGGTGACAAGGGAGATCGCGGAGACAAGGGAGACAAGGCGGATCGGGACAAGGACAGCGGCAAGAAGCCCTAGGCGGCTGCCACAGAGACCGGCGGCGCTCGCTCCTTTGCGCCGCCCCGTCCGTCCAGATCAGTGGTTCTGGTTTCTCCACGACCACGCGGGCTTGTAGCCCAGAAGCTCGCGGGCCCTGTCGATGGACAGGAGAGTCTCGAACTCACCGAGCTTCTTCGTGATGCGCACCTTCGGATAGACCTCCGCCATGAGGTCCGCGCTCGGCCGGTCCATGACAGTGTCAGCGGCAGCGAGCATCATGTGCGGGGCGCCGGCAAGGTCCTTTTCCAGCGCGAGCCGCACGCCCTGCGCAACGTCCCGCGCGTCGACGTAGCCCCAGAGGTTCCACTTGCGCAGCTTCGCGTCCTTCCAGAAGCCGCGGAACACCGCATAATCCTGCGGCTCCATGATGTTGGAAAACCTCAGGCAGGCGACGCGCAGCCTGAACCTGCGGGCATACTGCCGGGCCATCTCCTCTCCCAGGACCTTGGAAAGAGCGTAGCTGGACTCCGGATAGAGAGGGTGGTCCTCATCGATGGGCGCATACGCGGGCTGTTCCGCGTCAAAGGGCAGGCCGATCGTCGTTTCACTCGACGCCCAGACAACTTTCGGCAGCTTGAGCTGCACAGCAGCTTCGAACACGTTGAAGATCCCCGCGATGTTCTCCCGGAAGGTCGTCTCTTCCGTCCGCAGGCCCGGCGCCGGGATGGCAGCCAGGTGCGCCACGCCGTCCGCGCCGGAGAGGCACTCCAGCGTCTGGCCGTACTGCGTGAGGTCCACGCGGAGAAAGGGACACAGCCTTTCCGCGGGCGCGGCAAGATCCACGTTCAAAACGTCATATCCATGATCGAGGAGATCGCGGACGGCCGCCCTTCCGGCCTTTCCGCTTCCCCCCGTGACAACGATCCGTTTCATCGCGCCTCCCGTGGCTCAGAGTCTTACCGTGACTCCCTTTTCAGAGGATTCCAGCGCTGCCAGGAAGACGCGCAGGCTTGCGATGCCGTCCTCCGCGGTGATAGGAGGAGGGGTCTTCTGCATGACAGAGGAGACGAACGCGTCGATGACGCCGCTCCCGGCCGGCTTTTCATTCGCTTGAACGGGGTCCACCTTGTAGAAAGCCTGCTCTCCCCCCGGCGTGCTCACGCGAAGCTGGTACACCGGATCCCCGTACATCTCCATCACGCCCTTTTCGCAGTGGAGCACCGTGCTGTTGTCGTCCGCGCCGTAGTATGTCCAGCTCGCGGCAAGGGTCCCCATGGCGCCGGAGCGCATCTTCAGGACGCAGACCATGTTGTCGCACACACCGATGGGTTTTCCATCCGGCCCCTTCTTGTCCAGGGTCCCGGCGAAGCTCGCCACCTCGGCGATCTCATCGGAGAGGAGGAAGCGGATCAGGTCCGCCTTGTGCACGCCGAGGTCCGCGGCCGCGCCGAGCACGGAGCGCTTCGCCTCGAAGAACCACGTGGCCGGTCCCTTCGTCTGGCTCCAGAACTCCGGCCCCTTGTGGCCGAAGGTCGTGCTGAAGGTGAGCACTCTCCCCAGCTCGCCGCCTGCCAGGATGGCCTTCGCCTTGCGGTGCCCGGCCGCGTACCTCTGGTTGTACGCCACCATGAGAGTCTTCCCCGAGCGGTCACGTGCCTCCACCATGGTGCGCGCGTTCTCCAGGCTCACCGAGATCGGCTTCTCGCACAGGACGTGCTTGCCGTGCTCCAGGGCGTCCGTCGTAACGACGTGATGCATGTCGTTGGAGGAGCAGTCGCTGAGGGCGTCGATGGAAGGGTCGCGGGTGACATCCCTGTAGTCCGTGACCGCCTTTCCTCCATACCGGGAGCGCATCTTCTCGGCTCGCTCAGCGATGGGATCGCAGAACGCGACGATCTCCACGTCCGGGTGCGCGGCGTACTCCGGCGCGTGGCGGTGAATGCAGATGGATCCGCAGCCGACGACTCCGACCCTGAGCTTCTGTGCCATGGGAATCCTTCGGAGCAAAAATGACGATTTCCGACATCAGTGTCCAGACGGGAGCAGGAACCTGCCCTTGACAGGAAGCAGGGCGTTCTCCCATCGTGACAGCGATGGCCGGCACGTTCTCTCTCTCGTACACGCCGGATGATGACTTCTGCCCGATCCCGCTCTTGACCTCGGGGGCGGCTTCGCGCGGCGTTCGCGCCGGGCTTTCCCTGGCAAAGGCGGGAGACATGGCGCTGTCGCGCCGCACGGAGCTGCCCTGGCGGGACCGGTTCCTGTCTGGCCTCGGCGCGGAGACGAGCAGCGTGTTCGCTCTCCACCAGGTGCATTCGAGGAACGTGCTCGTCATTGGCTGTCAGGCGCCGCGGTCCCTGGTCGGCGTGGAAGGGGACGGGATGGTGAGTGATCGGCCGGATGCGCTTCTTACAGTCACCGTTGCAGACTGCCTGCCCGTGTTCCTGGCAGACAAGGGGCGCGGAGCCTACGGAATCGTTCATTCGGGGTGGAAGGGAACCGGCATCGTGCGGGAGGCGCTGCGGCTGATGACGAAGGCGTTCGGGACAGCGCCGGCGGAGGTCCTCGCGGTCCTCGGCCCGTGCATCGGCACCTGCTGCTACCGGGTCCAGCACGCCCGCTACGAGAAGTTCCGCCTGGATTTCGGGGATCACGCCGTGGCCCGCGGCCCGGGACCGGATGACTACCGCCTGGACCTCCGGGCCGCCAACGTGGAGCTTCTCGCGCAGGCCGGTGTCTCCGACATCAGGGTGGCATCGGACTGTACCTGCTGCTCACCGGCGCTGGGGTCTTTCCGCCGCCAGGGGCCGGAGAGCTTCACGCGGATGCTCGCGTTCATCGGGCACCTGTCGCCGACCTCCAGGGCATGTGCATGACGTGGCAGGGAAGCTTCGAGCTGGACATGAAAGGCCACCGGGACATGCGCGACATCACCGCGCACGTCGGGAAGCTGGTCTCGCAGTCCCGGATCTCCACGGGCACGGCCCACGTGTTCGTCGTGGGAAGCACCGCGGCGGTGGGAACCATCGAGTACGAGCCGGGGCTCATCGGAGACCTGCCTCAGCTCCTGGACCGGCTCGTCCCCCCGGGGCGGGACTACGGGCACGAGCAGGCATGGCATGACGGCAACGGCCATTCCCACCTCCAGGCCACATGGCTCGGTCCTTCTCTCACCGTTCCTGTGGCATCCGGAGCACTTCTCCTGGGGACCTGGCAGCAGGTCTTCCTGCTGGAGTGCGACGTGCGGCCCCGGCGCAGGACCATCACGGTCACCGTGAACGGGGACTGAAGAGGCGGCCCGGCCCGCGCCGCCCGGTCCGTGCCTCCCTAGACTCCCAGGATGGGCCGCAGGTCCAGCAGTGACGTGATCGTGAAATCCGGCGGCGTCTCCATCTCCCGCGGGGGGCGGCCGTTGGTGAGATATGCGGCGCCGGAGCCCGCGGCCTTGGCCGCCATGATGTCGAAAACGAAATCCCCCACCACAAGGATCTCCCGCGGCTCCAGGCCGAGCAACCCTGCCGCATAGTGAACCGGGTCCGGATGGGGCTTGGGCCGGCCCGGGCTTTCCCGCGACACGATGACGTTGAAGTCGTCCGGCCCCAGGGCGCGGAAGCGCTTCATTGCTTCAAGCACGGACGCCCTGCTGTTCCTGCTCACGATCCCCAGCCGGATCCCCTCCGCTTTCAGCAGCCCAACGACTTCCTCCGCGCCCTCGTTGGGGACCGAAAGGCGCGCGGCTTCCATTTCGAAGTCGTCCAGGATCCGGTGCTTCTCCCGGCGCTCCTCCGCGGTGGGAAGCGCCTCGATGAACTCGAGGATCGGCTGGCCTTCGGGGCACCGGAGAAGGCTTCGAAGCCGGGCGAAGTCCAGCGCCTCCGGCTTCGTCAGGGTGCCGTCGAAATCGAAGAGGACCGCGCGAAAGCCGGGCATGTCCACCAGACCTGCTCTCAGCCCACCGTCTGCCAGGTGCCGGTCTGCGCCGAGCGCTCCGCGCACTCCATCATTCTCTGGACCGCGATTCCCCGGGCCAGGGACGGCTCGCCCTGCCTTCCGTCAGCCACGGACCGCAGGAACGTGTAAAGGCAGTGCGCGTGGGCGCGAAGCCAGCCCGAGGTGGACCGGGGAGGCGGAAAAGCTGCGGGCGCGCCGTAGCGCTGGACCGTGGAGATCCTCTTCCAGCCCCGCGTGCCGCCCAGCGGGGAGTCGGGATCCGACAGCGTGTACGCATCCAGGAAGTCCGGGTTCATCAGGTCGAACCTCAGGGCGCCCCGGTCTCCGCTGATCTCGATGCGAAGGTCGTCCTCCGCGCCGACGGCGATCTTGGATGCTTCCAGCGTGCCGAGCGCTCCGCCGGAAAGCCGCACCGTCATGACGACCTGGTCCTCCGCCTCCACGGTCTCCATGCCGCCCCGCCCGTCCGGCCGGCGCGGGTGGAGGATTCTGGTGGTCGCTGAGATGGCTTCGATGGGTCCGACGAGCCAGTCGGCAAGATCCAGCAGGTGGGAGCCGATATCGCGCAGTACTCCGCCGCCGGCGGACTTGCGCAGCTTCCATTTCATGGGAGCAGCGGGGTCCACGCTCCCCGGATGGAGATAGACGCCGCGCAGGCCGATCACCTTTCCGATGAATCCCTCCTCCACGAGTTGCCGCGCGCGCAGCGTGGCCGCGAAGAACCTGTTCTGGAACGTCATGCCGCCGATCCCGCGCCATGACGTCAGCGCTTTTTCGACCTCGTGAGCCTCCGCGCCAGTGACGACGAGCGGCTTGTCGCAGTAGATGTGCTTTCCCGCCTTCATTGCCGCAAGGAGCTGCTGCGCATGGAGCGTGTTGGGAGAGGCGATGTCGATAATGTCGATGTCCCCGCGCGCAATGAGCTCGCGCCAGTCGGAAGTGCCGATCTCGAATCCGCCGTGCGTCTTTGCCGTCTCCGCCGACGTCAGGGAGGAGGTCGCCACGGCGACCATCCGCGTCTCAAGCGGCGGCGGATCGTAGAAGAAGCCCATGTTGTGGTAGGACCACGCGTGCACCTTGCCGATGAATCCGTACCCGATCATGCCCACGCCGCAGACCGCCATTACAGGCCCTCCAGGAACGAGATGATCTCCGAGATCCGTACGGGTTTTGCGATGTACCCGTCGAATCCGTCCGCAATGAAGCGCTCCCGGTCTCCCTTCATGGCATAGGCTGTCAGGGCGACCACCGGGGCCTTGAGGCCGGCCCCCCGCATGCGACGCATGGCTTCCGTGCCGTTCATGCCCGGGAGGTGGATGTCCATGAATACCACGTCGTAGGCGGCGTGGGCGGCCACGGCGATCGCCTCCTCCCCGCTGCCGGCAAGGAGCACGCGGCACCCGAACGCGGAGAGAATCCGCTGCATCAGGGCGCTGTTCGCCGGACTGTCGTCCACGACGAGGACGGTCTTCCCGCTGAGATCAGGCAGCTCCTCCAGCGTGTCCTCCGCGAAGGCCGGCACGGACGGTTCCGCCTTCTTCTCCGCCGGCCGGCGCCCCGGGAGGCGCACAGTGAACCGGCTTCCCGCGCCGACCTCGCTCTGGATGGCAACCGTTCCCCCGTGCAGTTCCACGAGGTTCTTCACGATCGTGAGGCCGAGGCCCGTCCCGTGGCCCTCATGCCCGCGGCGCAGCTGCTCGAACGGCTCGAAGATCCTCTCCTGGTCCTCTGCCGGGATCCCGATGCCCTCGTCCCACACGGTGATCACGCAGTCACTGCCGTCCCCGCGCACGTCCACGCCAATGCGCCTCTCCCGTTCGGTGAACTTGATGGCGTTGGACAGGAGGTTGTAGAGCACCTGCTTGATCCGCGTTTCATCCGCGTCCAGGAAGCCGACCTCGGGGTCGATGGACGTGTCCACGTGGAGGTGCTTCTCCACGGCCATGGAGCGGACCGTGGTCAGGACGCGCTGCACCAGGGCGGCCGTCTCGAAGGGCCGCTTCTCCAGATCGACCCGGCCGGCCTCGATCTTGGAGAGGTCCAGGACGTCGTTCACCATGTCCAGCAGGTGCTCGCCGCCGTCGCGGATCCAGCGCACGTATTCCTTCTGCTTGTCCGACAGCGCGCCGCGCGCGTGCGCGCCCTTCCCGCTGCCCGGCATCTCCAGGAGCTGGCTGAACCCGAGGATGGAGTTCAGCGGCGTTCTCAGCTCGTGGCTCATGTTGGCCAGGAAATGGCTCTTGGCAAGGTTTGCTGCTTCCGCGGATGCTTTTGCGCGGCGCAGGAGCTCTTCCATGCTCTTGCGGTCGGTAATGTCTTCCTTGACGGCAATGAAGTGGGCGATAGCGCCCCCGTCACCGCGGATGGCGGAAATGGCGGCCAGCTCCCAGTACAGCTCCCCGTTCTTCTTTTTGTTGCACAGCTCCCCGCGCCACTCCCCTCCGGCCAGGATCGTCTTCCACAGCTCCTGGTAGACCTCGGCCGGCTGCCGGCCGGACTTCAGGAAGCGCGGGTTCTTTCCCAGCACCTCGCGGCGGCTGTAGCCGGTGAGCGTGGTGAATTTTCGGTTCACGTACTCGATGCGCCCGGCGGGATCAGTGATGATGACGGAGGTCGGGCTTTCCTCCACGATGCTGGAGAAGATCCAGGTGTCCAGCGCGCGCGGCGCCGGCGCCTCATCCTGGCGATCCGCCCGGGGATCCATCATGAGCTCCGATGTCGATAGGGCCCGAGAGGGCGCTCACGATCAGCTTCACCGCCGCCTGCACGTCGCGGAAGTCCACCATCTCCGAGGGCATGTGCACGTAGCGCGTGGGAATGGAGACGCATCCGGCGGGCACTCCCGAGCGCGTTGTCTGGATGGCGGAGGCGTCGGTGGTGCCGGCCACGAGCACCTCGCGCTGGAACGGGATGCCGGCCGCGGCGGCGCAGGAGAACAGCCAGTTCTTGACGCCCGCGTGGGCGAGCATGCCGCCGTCCTTGATCTTGATGGCGGGACCAGCGCCGAGCTCCACGGCCATGGGCGGGCACTCCGGGGTGTCCCCGGTGAGCGTCACGTCCACGGCAAGGGCGATCTCCGGTTCTGCGCCGTACCCGGACGTCACCGCGCCCCGGAGGCCGACCTCCTCCTGGACGGTGAACACGAAGGAGATGTCATGCGGAGTCTTTCCCAGTTCCTTCAGAACCTGGAGGAGCACGGCGCAGCCGATCCTGTCGTCCATGGCCTTTGCCACGATACGGTCTCCCATCTCCTCGCACGGTCGGGAAAAACAGCCCACGTCCCCGACCTTTACCGGGCAGGAGTCCCGGCCCGCTGCTCCGACGTCAATGTAGAACTTGTCCAGCGCCGGAATCTTCCCGTTGTCCTCCAGCTTCTCAAGGCCGATCACGCCGGTCACGCCGCCGGCAAACCTCACCCTTCCGCCCGCGAGCGGGAGGAGCCGCACGCCGCCGACGCTCCCGAACCGGAGGAAGCCTTTCTGGTCCACGTGCGTGACGACAACGCCGATCTCGTCCATGTGCGCCGCGAGCATCACGCGCCGGCCTCCTCCCGCGCCCTTTCGGCGCACGATGAGGCTGCCCAGGGGATCCACCTTCGTTTCCAGGGCCCTGCTCGATCGGCCGGTTTTTTCCACTTCGGAGAGGATCAGCGCGCGGACCTCCTCCTCGTGCCCCGAGGGGCCGTAGCACTCGGTGAGCTTCCTGATGATCTCCTTCACGTCGCTCTCCTTGCGCCGTCGAACGCTTCGGGAAGCCGCGGCAGCGCCTCACGCACGAGGGCGACCGTGGCGTCGAAGTCGTCCGCGTTCATGATGGCTGCCGGGGAGTGGATGTAGCGCGCGGGAACGGCGATGGTGATGGCCGGCACTCCTTCGCGGACGCGCTGGATGGCCCCGGCGTCCGTGCCGCCGATGTTCGGCTGCTTCACCTGGTGCGGGATGCCGAGCCTCTGCGCCGTGGAGATGACGTGCTCCACGAGCCGCGGATCCGCGAAGAAGCTGTTGTCCATGAGGGTGATGGCCGGGCCCTGGCCGAGGCGTGTGGAAGGGCTCAGATCCCGGCGGGACGGGACCTCGTTGGATGCCGTGCACTCCAGGACGAAGGCAGCCCGGGGGTTTTCCGCGTAGGCGGCCACGCGCGCGCCGCGCAGACCCACCTCCTCCTGCACGGTGAACGCGGCCACGAGGTCGAAGGGCAGCCGCTCCCCCCCGAGCAGCTCGATCAGGACGGCGCACCCCACGCGGTCGTCCAGCGCCTTTCCCCGAACGGCCTTCCAGGGTCCGTCTGCCTTCAGCTCCAGGAACTCCGTCAGGAACACGACGCAGTCGCCGCGATGAACGAGCTTCTCCGCCTCGGAACGGCTGGAGGCCCCGATGTCGATGGTAAGCTGCTTGGCCTCCGTCACGCGCTCCCGTTCCCCCTTGTCCGTCAGGTGGACCGGCTTGGAGGCGATGACGCCGGGCACGCGGGCGTCTCCGACGAGCACGGCGCGCGCGGGCAGCACTCGGTCATCGATCCCTCCGACCTTCGCGAAGCGAAGCAGACCAGTGTCTTCGATCTGCGTGACCATGAGGCCCACCTCGTCCATGTGGGCAGCGGCGAGCACGCGCGCGGGCGATCCCACGGTTCCGCGACGGACGGCAATCAGGTTGCCCATGGCGTCGATGCGGCACTCATCCACCTTACCTCGGAGCTCCTCCAGGATGAGGGAGCGCACCTCGTCCTCATGGCCCGACACGCCGATGGCTTCGGAGAGCCTCTTCAGCAGCATGCTCAGCCCTCCCGGCGCGCCAGGGCGTCCCGCGTGATGAGGCTGTCCTGGAAACCGGGCTCGAGGCGGGAAACGAACTCCGCGATGAGCTTTGCCGTGCGCTCGATGTCCCGCAGGCAGACGGTTTCCACGGGCGTGTGCATGGAGCGGGCGGGGATGCCCAGGAGGCCGCAGGGAACGCCGGAGCGGCTCACCTGGATGGCCCAGGCATCCGTGCCGCTGGCGCCCGCCATCACTTCCGTCTGGTGAGGGATCTCCAGCGCGGAAGCCGCGGCGGCGAGCCTGCGGTGGAGGACGGGATGGAAGTTCGGTCCCACGGCAATGCTCGGTCCGCCGTCCATCTTCACCGTCTCCCCCGGGGAGAGGCCTGCCTGCATCGCAAACGTCACGTCCACGACAACGGCAATAGCCGGATCGATGCCGTATGCCCCGGTGACCGCGCCGGCCATGGAAGATTCCTCCTGCACGGTGGCCACGGCATACACGTCCCAGGAGTGGCGCCTGCGGGAAAGCTCGTCCAGCGCCATTGCGATGGCCGCGAGGGCAGCCCGGTCGTCCATGGATTTGCCGGCCGCGTAGCCGCCGTTGAGCGCCACGAAGCGCCCGGCCAGCGTGATGAGGTCCCCCACGTGGACGAGCGTTTCCACCTCCCGCGGGGGAAGGCCGACGTCGATGAACAGCTTCTCCAGGGCGACGGGCTGCTCGCGCTCCGCCGCGTCCGTGAAGTGGGGAGGGACACTGACCACGAGGCCCGGCAGCGGCCGCGTGCCATGAACGACGACCTCCTGTCCGAAGAGGACGCGGGGATCGAACCCGCCGACCTGCGTGACCTGGAGAAATCCCTTCTCGATCCGCGTCACCATGAGGGCGATTTCGTCCATGTGGCCGGCCAGCATCACCGCCGGATGGGACGCCGGCGGCGCGCCATCCCCGCCGACCTCGCCCCGGCGCAGCGCAATGAGGTTGCCCAGGGAGTCAACGCGCACCTCGTGGGCCGTATCGCCGAATCTCTTTCTCACTACCTCGCGGACTTCGGCCTCGTAGCCGGATGGCCCGCGCGCTTCGACGAGCTCCCTGAGCAGGACGGCAGTGTCCATGCCGGCGAGGATAGCAGGCGGGGGATGCTTGGTAAAGAAGAAGATCGCGCTTCGCGCGATCTGCCTCAGATCAAAGACGGGATCCGCACGCGCGGATCGACGTCCGCGGAGTAATTCACGCTCGGCGCCTCGAATCCGCAGATGCGCGACAGCTCGCGGCGATATCCCTCGAAGTCCGAGATCTGCGGCAGGTTCTCCGTGGTCGCCTTGTTCCACAGCTCCTCGACGCGCTTCTGGACAACAGTGTCCAGCTCGCGCTCATCCAGCCTGATGCGGCCCTCGTCATCCACCGGAATGGGGCTGCCGGCGTACAGGCGCTCGCGGAAGAGACGGTTCATCTGCTCGATGCACCCTTCGTGCGTTCCACGCTCCTTCATGACCTTGTAGAGGATGGCGATGTACAACGGCACGAAGGGGATGGCCGCGCTGGCAAGCGTGACCACGGCCTTGTTGACCGCCACCAGCGCCCGGCCGCCGATGGAGGCAAGCTCCGCATCCATCTGGCGTGCCGTGGCTTCCAGGTGCTCCTTGGCCCGGCCAATGGTACCGTCGCGGTAGATCGTGGAGTTCAGCGGAGGACCGATGTAGGAATAGGCCACCGTGATTGCGCCGCGCGCCAGGAGCCCCGCCCCGCGGAGCGCCTCGATCCACAGGCGCCAGTCTTCGCCGCCCATGACGGCGACCGTCCCCCTGATCTCGTCTTCCGTTGCCGGGGGAACACTCGTCTCGTAGACCTGCCCGGTCTGGAAGTTCACCGTCTTGTTCGTATACGACTTTCCGATGGGCCGCAGCGCGGAGGTAAACGCACCGCGGCGCGGCGCGGCGAGGCTGTACACCACGAGGTCCACCGGTCCCGTGCGCGCGCGCAGGAGGTCCAGCGTCTTTGCCTTGATCTCGTCCGTGAAAGCATCCCCGTTGAGGCTCCACGCGTTCAGCCCTGCCCGGTGGGCCTCTTCCTCGAAGTACGCGCTGTTGTACCATCCCGCGGACGCGGTGCGCTCGTCATCCGCGGGCCTCTCGAAGAAGACGCCCACCGTATCCGCCCGGTTGCCGAAGGCCGCGGTGATCCGGGAAGCCAGGCCGTAGCCGGTGGATGCGCCGATGATGAGCGCCTTCCGCGGGCCCCGCCGGGCGGGGGGAAGGGATCGAATGTAGGAGACCTGCTCCCGCACGTGCTCTTCGCAGCCTTGCGGGTGCACGGTCAGGCAGACCGCACCTCGAATCCGACGTTCTATGAGCATGGGCAGAAGATACTGACGCGCGCTCCCCCGGGCTATTCAGCTCTTGCCAGCAGGGCTTAGTCCAGGATGCAGGCGGAGAAGTGACCGGGGGAGACTTCCCGCAGGGGGGGGCGCGCCTCCCGGCATTTCGGCATGGCAAGAGGACAGCGCGGGTGGAAGTGGCAGCCCGGCGGGGGATCGATGGCGCTGGGAATCTCCCCCGTGGGGAGCTTCTTGTCCCGGCGCGCGTCAGGGTCCGGCACCGGGACGGCTGCCAGGAGTGCCGTCGTGTAGGGGTGGTGCGCGCGGGCGAACAGCTCGTCCCGCGGCGCGATCTCCACGATCCTCCCGAGATACATCACGGCAACACGGTCACACAGGTACTTCGCCGTGGCGAGGTCATGCGTGATGAACAGGTACGTGAGCCCGAGGTCCTGCTTGAGCTGGCGCATGAGCTGGAGAATCAGGGCGCGCACGGAGACGTCCGCCATGGCGATGGGCTCGTCGGCAACCAGGAAGTCCGGCGTGGTCACGAGCGCCCGCGCAATCACGACCCTCTGGCTCTGCCCGCCGGAGAGCTGGTGCGGATACTTGTGATAGAGGAACTCTGCCGGGGAAAGTCCAACCTTCTCCATGAGATCGAGCACGCGCTCCTTCCTGTCCTTCGGCGTCCCGATGCGGTGGATGGAGAGCGGGTGCGTGATGGCCTGGCCCACACTCATGCGCGGGCTCAGGCTGGAGTTGGGATCCTGGAATACGATCTGGGCCCGCGCGCGCAGGGCGGCGAGCTCCCGGGCGCTCATGCTTGTCACGTCACGACCGCGGTACTCCACGCTGCCCGAAGTCGGCTCCTGCAGGCGGAGAAGGAGACGTCCGGTGGTGGACTTCCCCGAGCCGCTCTCCCCGGCCAAGCCGAGCACCTCCCCTTCCGCGATGGAAAAGCTCACGCCATCCACGGCGTGGACGGCCTTCCGGTCCCGGAAGAACACGTCGAAGATCGTACCCTGAAGGGGGAAGTCCTTCACGAGGTCCCTCGCGCGGATGAGCGTTGCCACCCCGGTCAGTCCTTTCTTCCGGAGAGCCAGCACGCGGCGCTGTGTCCCGGCTCGTGCTCGATGAGCGCCGGCGCCTTCTCCCGGCAGATCGGCATCACCTTCGGGCACCGGGGCGCGAACCGGCACCCCGCCGGAGGCGCGGCCAGGTTCGGCGGGCTTCCCGGCATCGTGACAAGCTCCTTCTGCTCCAGGCGGATGTTCGGGACGCAGGAAATGAGGCCCTGCGTGTAGGGATGCAGCGGCCGGGAGAAGATCTCCCGCGCGCTGGCAACCTCCATGAGCTTGCCGGCGTACATCACGGCGATCCTGTCCGCGATTTCCGCCACGAGCCCGAGGTTGTGGGTGATGAGGATGATGGACAGCCGGTACAGACGGCGCAGGTCCGCCAGGAGCTGGGTGAAGCCGGCCTCCACGATCACATCGAGGGACGTCGTGGGCTCGTCCGCGATCAGGATGTCGGGATTCATGATCAGGGCGAGCCCGATCATGATCCTCTGCCGCATGCCGCCGGAGAGCTGGTGCGGGTACTCTGTCAGCCGCTTCCGCTCGATGCCCAGGGTTGCGAGCATCTTCTCCACAGCCTCCGTGGCGCGTGCCGTCGGCATGGACGGGTCGTGGAAATGGATCGTCTCCAGGAAGTGGCTCCGCACGGTGAACAACGGGTTCAGGGACGTGAGCGGATTCTGGAAGATCATGGCGATGTTGCGGCCGCGCAGTGACAGAAGCTCGTGGTTCCCCAGTCCCAGGATGTCGGTTCCCCGGTACAGGAGCTGCCCGCCGGTCACGCGTCCGGGCGGCCGCAGGAGCTTGAGCAGGGAGAGCCCGAGGGTGGATTTCCCGCACCCGGATTCCCCCACGAGGCCCAGCGCCTCTCCGTCGTCCAGCGTGAGAGACACGTCCTCAACCGCTTTCACGACTCCGATCGAGATGGGGTACTCGATGGAGATGTTCCGCACGGACAGGATCGTTTCCCGGCGTTCCATCTAATGCTCCAGGAGCCGGGGATTGAGGATTTCCGCGAGGCCTTCGCCCAGCATCGTGAATCCGAGCGCCAGGAGCATGATCATCAGTCCGGGGAACGTGATCATCCACCAGACCCCGGACGGGAGGAACTTCTTGCCCATGGAGAGGTCCATCCCCCAGTCGGGAATCCCGGCGGGCAGCCCCAGCCCGATGTAGGACAGCGCTGCCTCCGTCAGGATGGCATCCGCCACATTGAGAGAGAAGATCACGACGACCGTGGCGATCACGTTGGGGAAGATATAGCGGCCCAGGATGGTCGCCAGCGGGGCACCGATGGCGCGCGCGGCCTCCACGTAGATCTCCTCGCGGATGGACAGCGTCTGGCCGCGCACGAGCCGGAAGTACGTGGGGATGTACACGACAGCCACGGCGAGGGTGATGTTGATCACGCCCGGCCCGAGCATTGCCGCGAAGGCGATGGCGAGGATCAGCCCGGGGAACGAGTACACCGAATCCATGATGAGCGACAGGATGCGGTCGAACATGCCCCCGGCGAATCCCGAGAGAAGCCCGAGGGGGATCCCGATGATCGCGGAGAGGAGGGCGGCCGCCATCGCTACCCCGAGGATGGTCCGCGCGCCGTAGACCGCGCGCGCCCATACGTCCCGGCTGAGGTTGTCCGTGCCCATGATATGCGTGCGGCTGGGCGCCGTCATCTGGCCGCCGGCTTCCTGGTCCACCGGGCTGTAGCGGGTGAACGCCCGGGGGAAGGCGGTCATGAGGACGATCAGGGCGATGATGGCCGCCCCGACGATGAGGATCCACCACTCACCGCCGTACTTCCGGCGTGACGAGGAAAACCAGCGCGCGATGCCCGCCGCCGGGGAGAACCGGGC
>DATKLM010000199.1:0-15390 GCA_035542415.1 Spirochaetia bacterium | reverse complement strand
GAAATACCCGCTGTCTCCCCCGATGTGGTGGTCGATCTCGATGCGGAGCACCGCGGGGTCCGCGATGAGGGCGCGGATCTGCGGGCTCGCGTCGATCATGTCCGGCTTCGGCGTGTCGCACAGCACGATGGTATCCACGCCGGCCGGCAGCTCCGAGTCCGGGCCGAGGATGGGGATGGAGTTGTAGCGGCAGATGTCGAGAAGGTAGCGGAAACGCTCGTGGAGCTGGCCGCCGGTGTAGATAACAGCGTCCTTGTAGAACATGTGCAGCACGAGCGCGAAGGACACCATGGAGGAGATGCAGTCGTCATCCGGGCTCTGGTGGCCCAGGACGATGAAGCGTTTCCGCGTGGTGATGGCTTCTATGATATTGGCGATGACGGCGTTCTTCTGCCGCAGCCCGGTGATGGACGTCTTCAGGACCTGGGCCGGCCGGGCCCGGGCCGCCGGCGGCCGTGAGCCGTCCCCGCCCGCCCCTGGCGCCGACGCGCATACGACGCGGTTCCTTCCCTCCTCCTTTGCCCGATAGAGCGCGGCATCCGCCGCGGCGCGCAGAGCGCTGAGGTCCGACGCGTGCTCGGGGAACGAGGCCACGCCCATGCTGGAGGTCACGCGGGTGACGGGGCCCTTCTTGTTCTCCAGCAGCGGGAGCCGGGCGACCTCGGCACAGACGCGGTTGATCGTGGCTGTCGCTTCCGCCGGCCCCGCCCCCGGCAGAATGATCACGAACTCGTCCCCGCCGTAGCGGGCGATGACTCCCGTGTCACCGAGAACGGACTTGAAGACCCCTGCCGCTGACCTGATCATCTCATCCCCGGTCTGGTGGCCGTAGAGCTCGTTGATCTCGCGGAAGTGATCGAGATCCACCATGACGAGGGAGAGCGGGCGGGCCTTTTCACCGGCCTCCGCGACATAGGTTCCCAGCGAATCCTCGAGGAAGCGCCGGTTGTAGACGCCGGTGAGCTCGTCGGTGATGGCGCGCCTGCGTGCGCTCTCCCCCCATTGAACCATCTCTGAAACGAACTGGCTCGTGCCCCGCAGGCGCTGCGTGGTGATGTTGAGCATGCGGTACATGAGCTTGAGGGCAATGCGGGGATGCTCCGTGATGATGTCGCCGAACGCGTCCTTGGACAGGCTGTACAGCCTGCTCGGTCCGAGCGCGCGGCATGTTGCCGAGCGGGGGGCGTCATCGAAGATGGACATATCACCGAAGAAGTCCCCCGGGGCGAACTGCGCGATCAGGTGCTCGGTGCCGTCCGGCAGGCGGATGCTGACCGCCGCCTTGCCCTCGGCAAGGATGTACAGCTCCTTTCCCGGCTCCCCTTCGCGGAAGAGGACCTGGCCGTCGGCCAGCGTCACGGAGCTGAGATGATGGCTGATCGTCAGGACGTCCTCATGGGACAGGAGAGAGAATATTCCGACCCGTTCGAGGAACCCCGACGCCCGATCAGCCATCAGCCGCTCTCGCCGGGGCGGATTCGCCCAGGACCCGGTTGCCGCCGTCCCCGCGCGCCTTCCACATCCTCTCGAAGCACACCGACACAAGAGCCTTCGCGTCCTGCGCGGATTCGGGATGCGTGCACGCCCCGACGCTGGCGGGAAGCGCGGCAACCGCCCCGGAGGTGACGCGGGCAATGTCGACGCGGGAGACCGCCTCACGGATGGACTCCGCGACGCGACGCGCCTCGCCGGCCGAGCGCCCCGGCAGGATGGCGCAGTACTCGTCCCCGCGGTAGCGTACGCCCAGGTCTCCCTCTCCGAGGCAGGACTTGAGGGCATCCGCAATGAGAACGAGCGTCTTGTCTCCCGCCTCGTGGCCGCAGGTGTCGTTGATTATCTTGAAATTGTCCGGCTTGACGACGAGGAGGCTCGTGGGCCGATCTTCACGCAGGATCCGCGGAAGCTCCTCCTCCAGGTACGCCCTGTTGAACAGGCCGCTGAGCTTGTCCCGCAGGAGCTGCCTCTTCAGGTCCTCCACCCACGGGGCCTTTTCCGAGACGAGCCTGTCGATGACGCGGATCCTTCCGGCGATCTCTCCGAGAAGCTTCCTCAGGATCTGCGCGAAAACGTGCGGGTGCCGTTCGAGAAGCTCCTGGAAGGGAATCTCGTCCGGGAAGACGAGGATCGTTGAGCGCTGCTCCGCGATGGCGGACGCGCTCCGGGGAGCGCTGTCCAGAAGGTCCATTTCCCCGAAAACCTCTCCGGCGACGAACCGCGCAATGTCCTCCCCCCCGGCTTCGGATTGCCGGCGGATCGCAACGGATCCATCCCTGATCAGGTAGAGTTCTTCGCGGTGGCTTCCTTCCAGGAAGATCACCTCGCCGGGAATGTAGGAGCGGTAGCCGCTGTAGCGGGCGATGGTCCGCAGCTCCGCCTCCTGAAGCTGCGAGAAGAGACCGGCTTTGCTGAGCAGTGTCAGCTTGCCCGTTCTTTGCGCGACAACCTTGCTCATGACGTGCAGTCGAAAATAGCGCGTCCGGTCGTTTTCTTCAAGGCGCGGCGAGATTGAATCCGACGAGAATCGTGGCAAGATCGTTCCACGGCGGAAAGCCGAAGGTTTCCCGCAGGTACGCGCGCGCGCCGCCCGTCGTCATCCAGGGCAGCGACCGTCAGGACACCGCGAAGGGAAGCCAGAATCCTTTCGGCTTCCTGCTTCGCGCCGCTGCTCACGACGCGGGGTCCTGCGCGGCCGCGCGGCGCGCCAGGATCGGAAGCTGGGAGACCAGCATGCCGGCGAACATGAGCGCGCAGCCCACGGTTTCCCGGCCTCCCAGCCGTTCGCCAAGGAGGAGCGCGCCTCCCACGGCCGCGAACACGCTCTCCAGGGTGAGGATGATGGCGGCGTGCGCCGGAGGCGACCGCCTCTGGGCAACGACCTGGAGCGTGAAGGCAATCCCGACGGACAGGAAGCCGCCGTACAGAATGGGCACCGCGCCGTCCCGAATGCCGTTCAGCGTCGGATGCTCGAGGGGGACGGCGACGGCGGCGCTGAGCACCGCGCACACGGCGAACTGGGCGGCGGCAAGCCGGACCGGGTCCGTGCGGGGTGAAAGCCACCCGATCACGTGGATGTGGCCCGTCCAGAAGAACGCGCCGACCAGGACGAGGAGGTCCCCCCGGTCGATGTGGAGCGATTCGGTGAAGCTGAGGAGGAACAGGCCGATCACGGAAAGAAGAGCGCCGCTCCACGCGCTCCAGCCGGCCCGCTGTCGCCAGAGAAGGCCGGTGATGGGAACGAGCACGACGTACAGCCCGGTGATGAACCCCGCCTTGCCGGCCGTGGTGGACACGAGGCCGGCCTGCTGCAGAGATGCTCCGAAGAAGAGGATTCCCCCGGCGAGCAGCCCGGCGGCGAGCGGCGGGACGCGCCGGGAAGGAGATGCCTCGGACGGCGAAGCATCGGACGGGCCGGGTCCGCGGCGGGCGCGCAGAACGGCGAGGGGAAGCAGGACCAGGGAGCCCAGGGCGAAGCGCACGGCATTGTACGTAAAGGGGCCCACGTGCTCCATGCCGGCGCGCTGCGCGGCAAACGCGAAGCCCCAGATGGCTGCCGTGAGGAGGAGAAGAAAGTCATTGATGAGAAGCTCGGCGCGCCGATTCATGGAGGCTACCGTAGCCCGGCACCGGCGGCCTTGTCCACGCCCCCGGCTTTGGTCTATCCTTTACCGGCATATGAACACCGGCAAACTCGTTCGTCTGAACCGCCTTTTCTCCCACGCATCCGGAAGGCTCTGCTCGGTTGCCATCGACCATTTCATCATCTACCAGGAAGGACTCCCCGAAGGTCTTCGCGACGTGCCGGGGACGCTCAAGGCGGTGGCCAAGGGCCGGCCGGACGCGGTGACCATGCACCTCGGGTTCGCGCGCTCCACGTGGCAGAGCTACGCGGGCGCCATCCCCCTGATCCTGCAGAGCTCCCTCCTGCGGGTGGACGACAACGACATGGCGCAGTCCGCCACGCCGCAGGACGCCGTGGTCATGGGAGCGGACGCGTTCGCCGTGTGCTGCTTCGTGCGCGGCCCCACCGAGTTCCGCCACCTGCAGAAGGTGGCGGACTGCGTGCGGCAGGCGGCGCGCTACGAAATGCCGGTGGTCTGCCACGTCTACCCTCGCGTCGTGACGGAAGGAAAGGCGCACATCTCCTTCGAGCCGGAGGACATCTCCTGGGCGGTGCGCTGCGCGGCCGAGCTCGGCGTGGACGTGATCAAGGTGCCCTACTGCGGAGACGTCGAGGCGTACGCGCAGATCGTCTCCGACAGCCCGGTGCGCGTCGTTGCGGCGGGCGGCCCCAAGGCGGACAGCCTGAGCGCGGCGCTCGCCATGGCGGCGGACGTCGTGAAGAGCGGCGCGGCGGGGGCGGTCATCGGGCGCAACATCTGGGGGTTCGAGAACGTCACCGCCTCCATCAAGGCGTTCAAGGCGGTCATCCATGACGGCATGAGCCCCGACGATGCCCTCAAAAAAGCGGGGCTCTAGCGAGCCTCAGGGGGACTCTGGCGAGCTCGTCTCCCGTTTCCGTTTTCCGCACGCAGACTCCGCGGACGGCGACGGTTTTCTCGCCATGGGCGGTGACCTGTCGCCCGGCACCCTGCTCCTGGCGTACCGGAACGGAATCTTCCCATGGACGACCCATCCAATCACGTGGTGGTCTCCCGATCCCCGCGCCGTCATTCCGCTGGACGGTCTTCACGTATCCCGCAGTCTCCGGAAGCTGTTCAGGAAGGGCAGCTTCACGATCACGTTCGACGCGGCTTTTCGCGCCGTGATGGAGGGGTGCGCTGCCGCGCGCCCGGGCCGGGAGAAGACATGGATCAGTCCTCAGTTCATTGCAGCCTACACGCGCTTGAATGCCCTGGGATTCGCTCACTCGGTGGAAGTGTGGAAGGAGAAGAAGGAGCTGGCCGGCGGGCTCTACGGGGTGTCCATCGGCGGGTTCTTCGCCGGCGAATCCATGTTCAGCGAGGCCCGGGACGCCTCGAAGGTCGCGCTCGTCTCCATGGTGCGGAGGCTGAGGGAGTGCGGATTCGCCCTCTTCGACGTGCAGCTCATGACGCCGCACCTTCAGAGCATGGGAGCCGTGGAAATACCGCGAAGGGAATATCTGGGCAGGCTCGCAAAGGCCACCGCGATGCCGTGCGTGTTCAGCCCCGGTTCCCCTGGCCCGTCACCTCGATGACGACGTCGTCGCTCCGAAGGTCGGCGCGCGCCGTGCCGCCGCCGTTCAGGCGGCCGAAGAGCACCTCGTCCACGAAAAAGTCCTTGACCTTGGACGACACGAGCCGGGCGATCTCCCGCGCGCCGAACTCCTCGGAGTAGCCCTTGCGGGCGAGCCACTCCGCGCAGGCCGGCGTGACCTCCAGCGTGACGTTCCTGGCGGCAAGCTCCTCCTGGAACTGCCGGATGGCCTTGCCAACGATCTGCAGGACGATGGCATGGTCCAGGGCGTTGAACTTCACGATGGCGTCCAGCCGGTTCCTGAACTCGGGGGCGAAGATCCTCTCCACCGCGTCGAACAGGGCGTCGTCGTGGACGGAGCGCTCGCCGAAGCCCACGAGCTGCTTGCCGATCTCCCGCGCGCCGGCGTTGGAGGTCATGATCACGACGACGTTGCGGAAGTCAGCCTTCTTGCCGTTGTTGTCCGTGAGAGTGGCGTAGTCCATGATCTGCAGGAGCATGTTGTAGATGTCCTGGTGCGCCTTCTCGATCTCGTCCAGCAGGAGAACGGCGTGCGGGTTCTTCCGCACGGCGTCCGTGAGGAGGCCGCCGTCGTCATACCCCACGTAGCCGGGGGGAGCGCCGATGAGCCGCGACACGGTGTGCTTCTCCTGGTACTCGCTCATGTCGAAGCGCAGGAGATTGACGCCCAGGATCTGGGAGAGCTGCCGGGCCAGCTCCGTCTTGCCGACCCCGGTGGGGCCGACGAACAGGAGTGAGGCCACGGGCTTGTCCCGCTCTCCGAAACCTGCGCGTGACTTGCGGATTGCCTTCACGACGAGGTCCACGGCGTGGTCCTGGCCGAAGATCTGGCCCTTCAGTCGCGCATCCATGTCCTTCAACCGCTCGCGCTCCCCGCTGGAGACACTGGCCGCCGGAATTTTGGCGATGCGGGCCACCACTTCCTCGATGACCTTCGTGCTCACCGGCCGCGGCCCGTGTGGCGCCGCGCCGGCGCCGGCGTCGGTTCCATAGATCCTGACCCACGCTCCGGCCTCGTCGAGCACGTCGATGGCCTTGTCCGGAAGGTGGCGGTCGTTGATGTACTTCGCGGAAAGCTCGGCGGCGGCCTTCAGCGCTTCCTCGTCGTAACGCACCTCGTGGTAGCTCTCGTACTTTTCGCGAAGCCCCAGGAGGATCTTCTCCGTCTCGGCGACCGTGGGCTCGGGGACCTCGATCTTCTGGAAACGGCGTGACAGCGCGCGGTCCTTGTCGAAGAACTTGCGGTAGTCCTCATACGTGGTGGATCCGATGCACCGCAGCTTTCCCGAGGTGAGGATCGGCTTGAGGATGTTGGAGGCATCCATGGATCCGCCGGACACCGAGCCGGCGCCGACCACGGTGTGGATCTCGTCGATGAACAGGATGGCCTTGTCCTGCTTCTCCAGCTCCTTGATGACTTTCTTGAGCCTCTCTTCGAAGTCGCCGCGGAACTTCGTGCCGGCAAGGAGCGCGCCCATGTCCAGGGCGAAAATGCGGAAGTCCCGCAGCGCCTTGGGCACCTTCGCATCAACGATGCTCTGGGCGAGGCCCTCCGTGATCGCCGTCTTTCCCACGCCGGGCTCACCGACGTGTATGGGATTGTTCTTCAGCCGCCGGCACAGCACCTGGATGGTGCGCTGGAGGATTTCCTCCCTGCCGATGAGAGGATCGATCCCTCCGCCTCGCGCCTTCTCCGTAAGGTCCACGGTGTAGGCCTGGAGGGCCCGCGCGCCGCGCCGCTCTCCGCGGGTCTCCGCACGCTCCTCCGCAATCTCCGCGGTCTCCTCGCTCTCCTCTTCCTCCTCCGGTTCGGACGCCGTCTCGGCGTCCGGGAAAACAGTCACGCCGTGGGAGATGTATGTCAGGAGAGCAAGCCGATCGATTCCCTGCCGGGACAGGAAGTGCGCGGCATACGATTCCTTCTCCTCCAGCATGGAGACGAGGATCTCGTCGATCTCAACGGACTCCTTCTCCGCGGACGCGCTGTGGAGAATGGCGTTTTCCATGACGGACTGGAACCCGGTGGACTGGATGGGCTTGGAGTTCTCTACGACGGGCACGCGCGTGCGGAAGAACTCCTCGATGTCGCGCGCCAGCGCGTCAACGTTCCCGCCGCAGGAGAGGATGATCTCCTTGCCCCGATCGAAGAACAGCGCGGCGTACAGCACGTGCTCCGGAGTGAGGTATTCGTGGCCCCTCGACTCTGCCTCCCGGTAGGCGGCGAGGATGATGTGGTTCAGTTCCGTGGAAATGTCCATGGGATCGGTCTACGCCTCTTCACAGCTGGCGCGCAGCGGAAACTCGCTCTGCCGGGCCATCTCGTGGACCTGGGACACTTTCGTGGCAGCGATGTCGTACGTGTACACGCCGACCACTCCCCGGCCCTTCTGGTGCACGTCCAGCATGATTTTCGTCGCCTCCGCGGCCGCTTTGTGGAACACGGCCACAATGACCTTCACGACGAAGTCCATCGTCGTGTAGTTGTCGTTGTGCAGAAGCACCCTGTAGAGCTTGGGCTCCTGGAGACGAGGCTTCTGCTGAACACCGACATCTTCCTGGAAGATGCCGGCGGGGTCTCGAGGCGCGGGCATGGTGGACGGCTCCTTCCTTATATAATACTCACGCGGGCATTCTTCTTCAACGCGGCCACGGTACGGCGTACTCGCCGAACGAGTACTCTCGTACTCCGTGGCATTCGCAGCGGCAACGGTAGTCCGTGGCATTCGCAGGGTCGCGGCCTGTCAGCCTTGCGGCGCTTCAATGGCAAACGCGCGCCAATACCACTATACTTTCCGGCGGAATTGGAAATGCCCCTCCTCCCCCGGTACCTTGCGCCGGGCTTCATCCGAACGCTGCGCAGCCGCGCCAAGGATGGAGCCATCCGCGAGCTGGCGGTCCTCCTCGCCGGCTCGATCGAGGGAATCAGCGCGGACGCGATCGTCCAGGCCATCCAGGCGCGGGAGAAAATGGTGAGCTCGTGGATCGCCCCCGGCATCGCCATCCCGCACGCCCGGCTTCCCGACTGGGACGGAATTGCCATCGCGGTGGGGAGGAGCCGGCGCGGCATCACCTGGGACTCCAGCGACGGCAACCCCGTCAACCTCCTGTTCCTGATCGTGAGTGGAGAGGGAGACCCGGACCAGCACGTCATGCTGCTCGCGGAGATCGCCCGCACGCTGCGGGACCGCGCCCTCACGCAGCTCATCGTCACGGCGAGGACGGCGGACGAGACCTACCGGCTTCTCATTTCGCACGGCTACGTCGAGGCTGCCGGGAAGCCCGCGTCCTCCGCCAAGGTCAGGCTCTCCCGCCTGCTCTTTGCCCACGCGCTTTCGGTCGCGGAGGAGGTGAAGGCGCGCGCCATCATCCTGCACGGGGACGCCGTGGGAAACCTCCACTTCATCGAGGACATCCCGTCGGACATCCAGCTGATCCTCGTGACCTCCACCAAGGCGGAGTTCATCCTGGACGACGTACAGGTCGCCCACGTGCTGCAGGTCCCCTTCCCCACCCTGGACCGCTCGGACCAGGTGGAGCTCGCCCTGCTGTTCGCCGTCTCCCGCGGCCTGCTCGTACGCGGCGACACGGTGATCAGCCTCTCCGGCATTCCCAACTCCGGCTCCCTCGATACGCTGCTCGTGATCGACCTCGGCCGGGAGTTCCCCACGATGCTCGCCAAAGCCACCGACACGCCGCTGGGAGACGTGGAGCCCCAGGTGCTGGAAAAGGTGCTCCAGATCGCCACGGACATCTCCCGGGAAGGCCGCGAGGGGCGCCCGGTCGGGACGACCTTCGTGATCGGGGACTATCACCGGGTCCTGAAGTACTGCCGGCAGATCGTCATCAACCCGTTCCACGGCTACCGGGAGGAGGAGAAGAGCATCCTCGACCCGAGCCTGGAGGAGACCATCAAGGAGTTCTCCACGATCGACGGCGCATTCATCATCCGCGGTGACGGCGTCATCATGTCCGCGGGCACCTTCCTCCGCCCCGAGATCGGCGCGGTGAACCTCCCCTCCGGCCTCGGCGCGCGGCACGCCGCGGCGGCGGCGCTGTCCGCGTTCACCTCGAGCCTCTCCGTGGTCGTCTCCCAGTCCACGGGAAGCGTGTCGTTGTTCAAGGGCGGCGGGCTCGTGATGAGCATGGAGAAGCCCGGTCCGGCGCCGCCTGTTCAGCCGAATGATTGACAGCTCCGGCGGGCGCGTGTAGTACATACCCAGGGAGATTCGACAGCGGTGACAATCAGCCTCAAGCAGGCCATCGATGCGCTCAACGACAAGCATCCGACGAGCGCCATCGGGGCCTTCAACATCAACGACATGACCGACATGCACGGCGTGATGCAGGCCGCCATGAGGACGCGCGAGCCCTGCATCATGATGGCAAGCACCTCGGCGGTGAAGTACTTCGGCATCCACTTCGTCCGGGAGATGTTCCAGGCGGCGGTGATGACGACCGATGTCCCGCTGTTTCTGATGCTGGACCACTCCACGAGCGTGGAGACCTGCGCGCAGTGCATCGACAACGGGTTCTCCATGGTCATGTTCGACGGCTCCGCGCTGCCGTTTGATGAGAACGTGCGGGCCACGCGGGAGGTCGTGAGGATTGCCCACGCACGCGGCGTGCTCGTGGAAGGGGAGATCGGCCGGCTGCCCGGTCGGGAGGAACACCTGGACGTGGCGGCAGCGGAAGCCCTGTGCACGGATCCGCGGGAGGCGCACGCGTTCTGGGAGCAGACCGGAGCGGACCTTCTTGCCATCTCCTTCGGCACCGCGCACGGCTTCTACAAGTCCGCGCCCCGGCTGAACTTCGACGTGATTGCCAGAACGCGGGAGCTGACCGATGCGCCCATCGTCATGCACGGCGGCACGGGGGTCCCGGATGACGACGTTCGCCGCGCCATCTCCCTCGGGGTGAAGAAAGTGAACATCGGAACGGAAGTGAAACACGCCTACACAACTGCCATGCGGGACTACGCGAACCAGATGGACACGGAGATCGATCCCCGCGCCATTCTCGTGCATGCCAAGGAGGCGGTGCAGCGCGTCGTGGAGAGCCGGCTCGCCGTTCTCAACACGCCGAGGATGGAGGAGCTGGTGTGATCGTCATTTTCCGGGGCTTGCCGGGCGTCGGCAAGTCCTACCTGGCGCACCGCCTTCTGCAGCGCCGGCCCGACATGCTCGTCCTGAGCCGGGACAGCCTGAGGACGAGCATCATCACGCGGCCCACCTTCAGCGAGGAAGAAAAGTCTTTCGTGGATGATCTCATCGTCTCCATGGCGCGCTGGCTCCTGGGACACGACCGTTCCGTGGTGATCGACGGAATGGCCCTGTCGTCCGCCAAACGCCTGGAGGACTTCGCCGCCGCGGCCGTTTCCCAGCGCAAGAGCCTCCGCATCATTGAGTGCGTCTGCAGCGAGGCCACGGCGCTTGCCCGCCTGCGCGCTGATGCGGGGGACCACCCGGCCGGGGACCGAAGCGAGGGCTTGTACCGACGGGTCAAGGAGCGGTTCGAGGAGACGGAGCTCCCGTACCTGAGGGTCGATACCGAGGGAGACGCGGAGGAGAACCTCCAGGCCATCCTCGGCTACATCGAGAACCCGCCCCCCTGACGGGCCAGCTCGTTTCCGTGGACCACGGGTTCATTGTCCACGCGGCGGAGCGCACGCGAGGCGGCCGCACTGAAATCCACCTGCTCGGGAGGCTCGACAGCGGCGAGACCTTTGCCGTCCTGGAGCGTCGATACTCGCCCTTCTTCTACGTCAGGACTGAAGACGAATCGCAGGCCCGCATGGTGACCGGGGAGGCGTCTCCCGGGAGCACTCTGTCATTTTCAGATCGACTCACGATGGACGGCGGGCAGGTCCTCAGGTTCGAATCCGCTGAAAACTCCGGCAGCCAGCGGCTCCGTGACGCCCTGCACCGGGCAGGGGTGAGAACGTACGAAGCCGATGTGAAGCTCTCCACCCAGCTCCTGATGGACCTCGGCGTTCATGGGGAAGTCTCGATAGAAGGATCATGGCGGCCGGGGCGCCGGGTCGGGCGGATCTACGAGGACCCGGTGCTGGCCCCGTCCGACCGGCTCCCCCGTCTCACGACGCTTTCCCTGGACATCGAAACAGACGCGCGCGGGAACACGGTGTACGCCGTGTCCCTTGCATTCTCCGATCCTGCCTCAGGCGTCGAATCCGCAGAGGTTCTCTTCAACGGATCCGGGGGCAGGCTCCCCGATGGTTCCCCGGTACAGTGCTTTGCCGGTGAGAAAGAAATGCTCGTCGAGCTTCGCCGCAGGATCGTCGAGCTGGACCCCGACGTCATCACCGGGTGGAACGTCGTGGACTTCGACTTCCGTGTCCTGGCCCGCAGGTTCTCCGCTCTTCGTGTGCCGTTCGATATCGGCCGGTCGGACGCCTCTGCCTCTTTCCTCGACCGCGAGGATAGCGACGGAACCCGGTGGAAGAGAAGCAAGGCCATCGTCCCCGGCCGGCAGGTCCTGGATGCGCTCTGGCTCGTGAGGTTCGCCGGCATGGGGCTGGAGGACTACCGACTGGAAACCGTGGCGCAGAGCGTTCTAGGCAGGGGCAAGAGGATCGAGGAAAAGCCCGGCGAATCCCGGGTCGCGGCGGTTCAGCGGCTTTACCGGGAAGACCCCGCGAGCCTGTGCCTGTACTGCCGGGAGGATTCGCGTCTGGTCCTGGACATCCTGCGCGCCGAGGGCCTCCTGGATCTGGCGGTACGCAAATCCCTCCTGATCGGCACCGCGCTCGAACAGACGTCAATGAGCGTCGCCGCCTTCGAGTTCCTCTACATGGAGCACCTCCACCGCAGGGGCCGTGTAGCGCCGACGCTCGGCGTTGATCTGGACGTCGTGGACCGGGCCCCCGGAGGCGGAATCATCACCCCGCGCGCGGGGCTGTACTCGAACGTGCTCGCCTTCGATTTCAAGAGCCTCTACCCGTCGATCATCAGGACGTTCAACATCGATCCGATGACACGGGTGAGGGGCGGGACCGCATCCGGCTCCGACGTTATCCGCGCGCCCAACGGCACGGCCTTCACGCGGGAACCGGCCATCCTCCCCGGCCTGCTGGACCGGTTCTTCGAGAGCCGGGATCTTGCCCGCAAGGCAGGCGACAAGCGCGCGGTCTACGCGTTCAAAATCGTCATGAACTCTTTCTACGGCGTCCTGGGAACACCGGGGTGCCGGTTCGCCGCCTCCGCCCTTGCAGGGGCTGTCACGACGCTCGGCCAGCACATCCTTTTCTGGACCCGTGACCTCGTCGCTGGCCGGGGGTTCGAGGTCATCTACGGAGACACGGACTCCCTCTTCGTGCTTGCCGGCCGGTCCGCGGCTGGAGCAGCAGACGCGGAGCTGTCCCGGCTCGGCGCCGAGCTCGCCGCCCACGTGAACGAGAAGCTCGCCGAGCACGTTCGCGCGGACTACGGGGTTGCATCCCGGCTTGAGCTGGAGTTCGAAGCCATGTATCGCCGGTTTTTCCTTCCCCCCATGCGGACTGCGCCGTCGGACGAGACGGAAGAGGAAGGCGAGAGCCGCGGAAGGGCGAAGGGGTATGCGGGGCTGCGCGCCGGACGGCAGGCCGGCGGGGACGGCGATGCCGTGGAGATCGTGGGCATGGAGGCCGTGCGGCACGACTGGACGGCCCTTGCCCGGGAGCTTCAGCGCAGGATGCTGGAACGGATCTTCCACGATGCTCACGCTGAAGAGATTTCCGACATGGTGCGCGAGCTGTTGCGCGATCTCCGGGCAGGAAGGCTGAACGACAAGCTCGTCTACCGCAAGTCTTTACGGAAGCGCGTGGAGGCGTACACGAAATCCTCGCCCCCGCACGCGCGCGCTGCAGCGCTCCTTCCCCCGGAGGAGCGGTCAGGCATCATCCGCTACGTCATGACTGCCGACGGCCCGCAGCCGGAGGGCAGGCTCACTGCCCCGCCGGACTACGAGCACTACGCGGACAAGCAGGTGCGGCCCATCGTGGAGGCCGTGGCCCCCTTCATCGGCCTGGACACGGCGGAGCTCTTCGCCCCCGGAGGACAGCTTCACCTTTTTTGAATCCCGGCTGTTTTCTGTTTGACAACGATACCCAGGGCCGTTACGGTAGGGGAAACCATGCCTGTCATATGCGATCGCGATCAGGCGGAGCACCTGGGCCGGGCGGTTCGGCTCCGCACCGTCACCATCGCCTCCGAGCGCCCGCGGGATGACCCGCGGTACGTGGAGTTCGCCGCGTTCGTTTCGTTTCTCAGGGAGACTTTCCCCCGGGCGGCCGCCGGCCTGCTCTGGGAGGAGTTGGGAGACCTTGCGCTTCTGCTCACCTGGGCACGGCCGGCCGGCGGCACGGGGCCGGCAGCGCTGCTCTTCTACGCGCACTATGATGTCGTTCCCGCCGGGAACGAGTCCGCGTGGACGCACCCGCCGTTCAGCGGTCTCGTGGCGGACGGACACGTCTGGGGCCGGGGAACCCTGGACGACAAGAACACCGTCATGGCGCTCATGGAGACGGTGGAGTCGCTCCTCCAGGACGGCTTCCGCCCCGCCCGGACGCTCTACCTCGCTTTCGGCGGCGACGAAGAGGCACGGGGAGAGCGCGGCGCGGGAGTCATTGCGCGGGCACTCGCGGACCGCGGCGTGCGCCTGGCCTGCGTGTTCGACGAGGGCTCGGTGATCTCGAAAGGCGTCGTCCCCTTCGTCTCCAGGCCCGTGGCGATGATCGGGCTCGCGGAGAAAGGGTTCGTCAACATCGAGCTGTCGGTGACGGGCAGGTCGGGTCACAGCTCCATGCCGGGGCGGGCCACGGCGGCAGGGGCGCTGTCCGCCGTCACGGCGGCTGTCCAGAAAGACCGTTTTCCCGCCCGGCTCACTCCCGTGGTTGCCCGATTCTTCGCCGCGGTCGCGCCGCATGCGGGCGGGGCAATGGGGGTGGCCCTGCGGCTCCTGAAGCCGCTCTGGTTCCTCCTGCGCGGAGCGCTCACCGCGAACGACTCGGTGGATGCGCTGCTCCGGACGACCCAGGCAGTAACCATCCTGAAGTCCGGCGAGGTCGCCAACGTGATCCCCGGTGATGCCCGCGCGGTCGTGAACATCCGCCTGCTTCCCGGCGACACCACCGCAAGCGCCCTGGCGCGCGTCCAGGGCACAGCCCGCAAGGCCCTGATCCACGGCTTCTTGCTCCATGTCGGGTTCGTTCCGGGGGAGCCGCTCTCCGAGCCGGTCGCCGAGGCCCGGGTGGAGCCCGCGCTCCTGAAGGCAGTGGAGGATTCGATCCTGCTCGTCGAGCCGGACGCCGCGATCGCCCCGTTCCTCGTCATTGGCGCAACGGACTCGCGGCAGTTCGCGCCTCTGGCGGATGCAATCGTCAGGTTCATGCCCGTGATCATGACCTCGGACGACCTTGCCCGGATCCACGGCGTCGACGAGCGGATCTCGTTTGAGAACTACGGCCGCATGATCGCCTATTACGGGAATCTGATCCACGCGGCCGCGGGGAACGGGGAATGAGCGACGACGCGAAGAAGGCCGCGGCCTCGATCCACATCAGCGCGCGCGCCTTCATCACGACCATTCTGATCATCCTGGCCCTGATGATCGGCTCCGGGGTCCTCACGTACGTGGTGCCGGCAGGTCATTACACGCACACCGTCGAGCGCGGCATCGACAAGGTGGTTCCCGGCACGTTCGCGTACGGCGCGCGGCCCGACTACCCGCCCTGGCGATGGCTGACGGCTCCCGTGGAGGTCCTCTGGTCGCCGGGCAACGTGCAGGTCATCACCATCATTGTGCTCCTCGTGCTGATCGGGGGATCCTTCACCGTTCTCGACAAGACCGGCATCCTCAAGGTCGCGCTCTCCATGATCGTGGCGCGCTTCAAGCGCAACAAGTACCTCCTCATGGCGGCCATCATCCTGTTCTTCATGCTTGCCTCGTCAGTGCTCGGCATCTACGAGGAGGCGGCGCCGCTGGTCGTCTTCATCGTTCCGCTGGCGCTCTTCCTGGGGTGGGACAGCCTTACCGGCCTGGGGATGAGCCTCCTTGCTCTTGGCTTCGGCTTTGCCGCGGCAACGATGGATCCCTTCATGGTCACCATCGCGCAGTCCCTGGCGGGTCTGCCTCTCTACTCGGGACTCTGGCTTCGGGCGATCTTCTTTGTGACGATGTTCGCGCTTGTCTTCTTTTTCG
>DATKLM010000198.1:0-23815 GCA_035542415.1 Spirochaetia bacterium | reverse complement strand
GGAGATCTGCGGCTCAAGAGCCGCAACTTTCCCATCGATGATCCCGATGGAAAGCCGCCGGACCTCCCGGCCCAGCACGACCATGGCGTCGCGGATCACGGTATCGTAGCTCACGGCGTCAGCTCCCCCGGTAGGTGGAGTACGACCACGGTGAGACGAGGAGGGGCACATGGTAGTTCCCCGCCGGGTCATCCACCACGAACACGACGGGAACCTGGTCCAGGAACCGGCCCGCTGCCGGGTCACCACGGCCCGTGAAGTACTGCGCGACCTGAAACACGAGCGTATAGGCGCCGGCGGTGAGCTCCCTGCCTTCCAGAAGCGGGCCATCGGTCCGCCCCTCCGCATTCGTGGTCACGACCTTGAGCGCCGCGGCGCCAGGATCCGTTCCGCGCAGCACGGAGATCCGGACGCCGGCCGCCGGGATCCCGCGCGCCGTATCCAGCACGTGCGTTGTCAGCCTTCCCATCACTCGTCCCTCGTGACCGTCGCGGTGATGAGACCGAACGGCTCGCTCGTGGCAGCGAAGATCTCGTTCTCATTCGACATTCCGAACGGGGCGAGATTCACGAGAATGCGGTGCTGGTTGGGGAGAGAAAAGCTGATGGACGAGATGCCGGGAATGCGCGCCAGGACAGCTTCCGCCATCGCATAGAGCGTCTGCTGGACGCTCCTGCTGTCATGCGCCGCGAACACCTCCAGCATCGCATCGCGGGCTTCGTCGTATGTCCCCGCTCGCGCCGCCCCCGGCGACGCGTACGTCCACGCCGCGTCGACCTTCGTGGCAAAGATGCGGTCATCCGTCTCCGCGAGAGTCGTGAACCGGTCCCTGAGGAACCCGCTGAATCCCGAGCCTGTCGTCTTGATCACCTCCAGCCCCGAAATCCCGCCCGACACGCGGAGAAGCCCGCCTCGCTCCCGGCGCACCGATGCCGTGCGGGTTCCCGAACCGGCCCGGGTGAATGCATGGGGATGGGCCCTGCCGCTCACGCTGATCCGCTGCCACAGGTCCTGCTGGACGCTCACCTCTGCCCATGCGACATGGGCAAACTCGTCGATGAAATGCCCGGCGGCGAGGGCGGCGAACGACTCGGGGCAATCGAAGTCGTGCTGCTTTGCCAGGGCGTAGACGGTGTTCTTCATCGTGTCGGTCGGGATGCAGGGCCCGTTGTCGCCGTCCGTGTAGACCGTCTCGAAGGCGCCGCCCAGCATGATGCCCACGGTGTACTCGATCAGGCCGTGAGTCGCACCGGACCGCGCGACCTTGGTGAGCCGCACCATGGCCTTCCCGTACGAGTTCTCCGAGAGTCTCGCCATCATTCCTCCGCCACCGCGTCCGCGAGCCGAAGCCGCGCGATCCGTCCGATCTCTTCGAGCGCTGCTGCCACTTCCGCCTTCCGGCTGTTCGCGAGCCTGGCCGGGAACGCTTTCAGGATCGCCTCCTTCCTGTTTTCCCGGGCGCAGATGATGAAGGGGAAGCCGAACTTGCGGCGATACGCGCTGTTGTACTGCTCGAACAGCTCGGCCTCTGCGGGCGTCACCGAATCCAGGCCGGCCGCTGCCTGCTCCTGGCCGGATTCCGCGGTGAGCCCGCCCTCACGGGCAAGCCGGCCCACGAGGTCGGGATGGGCGTTGATGAGAGCGAGCTTTTCGCTTTCCGACGCACCGGCGAGGGTGCTGATGAGCTCCTGGTGGAGCGCTTCCACGGAGCGGAACGGCCGGCGCGGCCAGGTCCGGGCAGCGACCCAGGGAGAGTGCTCAAAAAGCGCCCCGCACACCGAGACGAATCCCTCCTCGGTCCGGCGATTGAGATCGTCGAGGGTGATCTTCATGGGCGCACCGCCTCCGCCACGACCCTCGCGGCCATCGCGATGTGCTCGATGCTGCTGAACTCCCCCGGGTTGTGACTGATGCCGTCCCGGCTCGCCACGAACAGCATTGCTGCCGGAAGGAAGGGGGCAAGGATCGCCGTGTCGTGCAGAGCCCCGCTCGTCGCATTCGGAAGATCCATGCCGAGGCGCCGGGCCGCGGCGCGGAGCAGGCCGCAGACCCCCTCATCCAGGGGAAGCGCCGAGATCTCTTCCGTGCACTCCAACCCCAGCTCGAGATTCCGATCGGAGGCGGTGGTAGAGATCACGGCTCGCACGCGGGCGTCTCCGCGCGCAAGCTGGCTGTTGGACGGCGAGCGGAAGTCCACGGTGAACGCCGCCTTCCCCGGGATCACGTTCACCGCTCCGGGCTGCACATCCAGCCGTCCCACCGTGATCACCGCTCCGGCAGTCTCGCGGTCCAGCTCCCGGCCCAGGGCCTCCAGGGAACAGACCAGCTGGGCGGCTCCCGCCAGCGCGTCCCGCCGGTCGGTCATCCGGGTGGATCCGGCGTGATTGGCGTCTCCCCGCAGGGAGCAGGAGTACTGCCTGCGGCCGCTGATCCCGGTGACGACAGCCAGCGGCGCTCCCGCTTTCCAGAGACCGGGGCCCTGCTCGATGTGCACCTCGATCATTCCGAGGTACTGCCCGGGACGGAGGTGCTCCGAGCCCAGGCGATCCGGTTTCACCCCGTGGGCTTCCCCGGCGCCGAGGTAGGTCTGGCCGTTTCTATTGGTCAGGGCGCCCAGCTGCGCGGCGTCCAGCGTTCCGGCCCACGCCCTGCTTCCCAGCATTCCGAGGTTGAACGTCGTGCCTTCCTCTTCGGCGAACACGACGAGCTCGACCGGCGCCTCCGGCGCGACACGCAGAACCTCCAGCGCGACGACGACTCCGACCACGCCGTCGAACCTGCCCCCGGTGGGCACGGAGTCCACGTGGGAGCCGCAGAGCCAGGCGCGCTGCCCGTCGGCAAGTCCCTGCGGCCGTGCATGGCCGTTGCCCGCGGCGTCCACCCAGGTGCGGCATCCCGCCGAGCGGGCTTCCCCGAGCAGGTAGTCCCGGGCGCGCCTCCAGGCCGGTGAGAACGTGGGCCGGCTGCAGCCGATGCGCGGGTCTTCCTCCGTGAACGCGGCCACGGCCTCGATGTCGCGCTCGATGCGCTTCTCTTGCACAGCGCGGCCGGACAGGGCGCCGGGCGCGCGCCCGGAAGCGGTGCTCATGTCCCGAAATCCCGCCGCCATGCCTCGCCCGTCGTTTCCATCGCGCTCGCGGCCGCGGTGCGCCTCATGCGGTGCACCTGGGGCATGCCGAGCGCCCACTCCTGCATCCAGTCCCGGGCGAACTGTCCCCTCTCCGTCTCGCGGAAGATCTCCCGCACGGCCTCCTCGTTGATGACGCGCGGCCCGCGCGTGCGCACGGCGAACTCGCAGGTGCGGCTGCAGCGGGAGGTGAGGTAATTCTCGATTCCGTTCTCGTCCATCACGTCGAGCACGCTGCGGAGGGACCTCACCGCTTTTGCGTACGCGAAGCTCGGGGAGTAGCCGTTGTCCACCATGACATGGAAGCACAGGCGCATGAGCTGGATCGCCCCGCCGTAGAGGATCTGCTCCTCGAAATTGTCGCCCTCCGTCTCGTGCTGGAAGGACAGCTCCACGACGCCGGCCCGGGTGGAGCCCACCGCCCGGGCAACGGCCAGGACGATCTGCCGGGCGTCGCCGGTGGCGTCGTGCTCGACGCTGACGCACCCGTAGACGCCCTCACCTTTCGTGTACTTGTCCCTGACGAATGCCCCGGGGGCGTTGGGAACGAACAGAACGGTGTTGACGTCCCGCGGAGGCCTGATGGCCCCGTAGAGCACGTTGAATCCGTGGCAGAAGCAGAGGGTCTGGCCCGCGCGCAGGGCCGGCTCAATGTCGCGGCGATAGATCTCCGGCTGCGCCGGGTCGGCGAGCTCGATGAGGAGGATGTCCGCCTTTGTGACAGCTTCCGCAATCCCGAACGCCTGGAAACCGTCTTCCTTTGCGCGCGCGCGGGATGGGCTTTCCTCCGGCGGCCGGGTGCCGACGATCACGGAGCAGCCGCTGTCCCGCGCGTTGGCCGCCTGCGCCCTCCCCTGGATGCCGTAGCCGATCACGGCAATGGTTTTTCCCGTCAGGACCTCCATGTCCACGTCAGCGTCGCGGTAGATCTTTTCCATAGTCTTTCCTCACAGGGGGATGTCCCGGTTCACGTTCTTGTAATAGAGGTATTTCGACGCCTCGGGCCCCGCGGCGTAGTAGCTCTGCGGGCAGAAGGGTCCCATCCAGATGAAGTCCGTTGCCTCGACCTCCATCCACGAGTCGTCGAGGAAATAGACTCCCTTGCCCTGCAGGAAGTACAGCCCGTGCTCCATGACGTGAGTCTCCGTCACGGGCAGGCTGTGCCCCGTCTCGAACGTGAAGATGTTCATTGCCAGGTCGTACGTGAGCTCGTCCGGGATGAGCACCTGCAGGCGCGCACCCGGGTCTCCACAGTAGATGTCGCCGCGGACGTCCGCCTCGTTGCCGACAAGCGTCGTGAACGAGGGAATCCCCGGGGCGTCTTCCCGGCGTTTCCTCAGCAGCAGGAGTGACGTCGGCGCTGCCGCGGCCGCCCGGAAGCCGCTCTCCGGTGGCACGAGGGCGAATCCGCCCTCCGCAAGATGGTGGTCGCGGCCGTCCACGCGCAGCGTGAGAGCCCCCCGCAGAACGTAGAGGAAGAACTCGATCCGGTTGTCCGCGTGGTGCTCCCCGGCCTGGCCGGGCCGGAGGTCAATCATGTACTCCGCGAACCCGGCTCCGAGCGCCGGGCCGGCGAGCACGCGCGCCGCGGCCCCGGGCCACTCGGGCAGCCGGGAGAAGGGAATGCCCTCCACGGGAAGCACGGCATACCGGGGTCGAACGCGTGTTCGGCTTCCGAGCAGCTGGTCCTGGCGTCTCACAGGTAGCAATATAATCACGAGGGTGCGCGTAGCGTACCGTGCCGCTCTGGGGTATACTGAGACGCAATGAAAAAGGCCCTCCTGCTGCTGGCGTTTCTCCTCCCGACCGCCGCGCTGGCCGCGGAGGATATCTTCGACCTCGCCGGCCACGGGACCGCGGACCAGGTGCGCTCCGCCATTGCCGGCGGCGCGAACGTGAACCAGAAAGACGCCAGGGGCCGGACTCCCCTCATGCGGGCCGCAGCCCTGACAATGGATCCCGCCGTGACTACGGCGCTCCTGGGGGCTGGAGCTCCGGTGGAAGAGAAGGACGCAAAGGGCCTCACCGCTCTCATGCTCGCCGCGCGCCTGAACGCGCGCCCCGAGATTGCCGCGTCCCTGCTCAGGGCGGGAGCCGCGGCGAACGCAGCAGCGCCGGACGGGGAAACACCGCTCCTGGCCGCTGCCGCCACGAACAACAACCCTGCCGTGCTCAGCACGCTTCTGGCAGCCGGCGCGCGCATCGACGCGCGGAACGCGGACGGCATGTCTGCGCTCATGCTCGCCGCGATGCTCAATGAGAGCCCCCAGGTCGTTACGACTCTCATCAAGGCCGGCGCGCGTGTCGACGAGCGCGGGCCGGGCGGCCGCACGGCTCTCATGTACGCCGCACGGTATTCCACGGTGCCTGATGTCGTTTCCGCCCTTCTCAAGGGCGGCGCTGACTGGAAGCTGAAGTCGGATGCCGGCCTCGCCGCCGGAGACTACGCGCGGGCCAATCTGAACCTCAGAGGCACGTTCGTTCTGCGGCTTCTCGGTCCCCGCGGCTGAAGCAGGCGTTCAAGCGAGCGCGACATCTGACCCTGTTGATTCTTTCTGCCGGATATCGCGCTCCGCGCGATTGGCCATTGTCTTGCCTTCTCGGTCGGCTCGTACGAGAATGTCTGGGGAATCGTCATGGCGCGCATCCTGCGCTTCGACCCGGGGCCGCGCGGCCAGCCGCGGACCATTGACGCGGCGAGGCTCTGGGAATACGTCCTGCCGCGGCTGGATTTCCCTCTCCCCGCCTTCATCGCCGCCGAGATCCATGGCATCGTCACCGACATCTGGAAATCGTCGGAGAGCGAGATCGACTTCCACGACTGCGTGGACGCGCTGGAGGTCCTTGCACACCGCGACATCCTCCTGCCCCCGGCCCGGCGGGAGAGGATCATGAGCCTGATCTTCGAATACCTGTCGAAAAATGGATACCTCTACGAGACGGAATGACCGGGGGCCCGGAAGATCTCCGTCCTGTTGCGGCCGCTGCTCTTGGCCCGGTACAGGGCGATGTCCGCGTTCTTGATCAGCTGCGTGGCATTCATGCCGTGAGCCAGCTGCGCCACGCCGAGGCTGACCGTGACGGACAGGGTTCCGACCGGGGCCGCGCGCACCGACTCCCGCAGGCGCTCAGCAACTCCGAAGGCCGCCGGCTCGTCAGTCCCCGGCAGGGCCATGACGAACTCGTCCCCGCCGAGCCTTCCCACGAAGTCGTAGAGGCGCAGGTTGTCCTCCAGCCGCGCGTAGATCTCCTTGAGCACGCGGTCCCCCACGAGGTGCCCGTACTCGTCATTGATCGTCTTGAAGAAGTCGATGTCGATGAAGACGAGACTGAGGGCCGACTCCTGGCGGCTGCACCGGTCCACCTCGCTGGCCAGCCGGGCTTCGAACACGCGCCGGTTGGGAGCGCCGGTGAGCTCATCCACCGTGGCGAGGTGTTCCAGGCTCCTCTGTCTCTCCCACAGGCCCTCATGCACCCGCGTGGCGACGAGCGCCGCCCCGGCAGCGGTGATCACGGCAACGGAAAGCCAGCCCAGGACGAAGGTGGCATCGATCCGTCCGAACGCGGCGAGGCTGAACGCTATGGCCAGGGCGATGGACAGCACCGCCGTCCCGCCGCCGAAGACGAGAAAGAACGCCCCCGAGCTGGAGCGGCCGATCCGCTCCCAGCCCTTGGGCCCGGGCGGGCGCGGCGGGGCTTTCCTGTTGCCAGGCGCGCCTGTTTTCCGAGGCGTGGTAGTCACTTCTGACGAGGCGCGCTCACCGTCGGCCGTTTCCATCATTCTCCATTGTAATCCGCCGTTTCCGGGAGACAATACCATTTTCCCCGCGCTTTTTTCTCCCCCCGGCGGCCTTGACAGACTTCACGCCGGTTTCTACCGTTTGCTCAGGTTCGCCAAACGTCCGCTCGGAGAGGTGTGCCATGGCAGTCACCGTTGAAAAGGTCGTCACGAAGAGGCAGACGAGGGAGTTCATCAAGTTCCCGTACGCGCTGTATCGCAACGACAAGAACTGGGTGCCGCCGCTGCTGATGGACGACTATCGGAAAGTCAATCGGAAGAAGCACCCCTTCTACCAGCATGCGGAAGCCGAGTTCTTCCTTGCCCGCCGGGACGGGGTGGCGGCGGGGAGGATTGCCGCGATCCACGACTCGATCTGGGAAAAGACGCATCACGAGAAGGCGGCATACTGGGGATGGTTCGAATGCGTGGACGACCCGGAGGTCGCCCGGGCGCTGTTCGACGCCGCCTTCGACTGGGGGCGGAAGCGCGGCTGCACGCGCATCATCGGCCCCATGTCCCCGAACGCCAACGACTACATCGGCTGCCAGATCGAGGGCTTCGAAGGATCGCCCGTCCTCCTCATGACCTACAATCCCCCGTACTACGACCGGCTGATCCAGGGATACGGGAACAGGAAGTGGAAAGACCTCGTCGCGTGGCTGGTGAGCGCCGATCTCCCCGACCGCCTGGCACGGATCATGCCCCGGGTGGAAGCCAGGAGCGGGTTCACTCTACGCAATCCGAACATGAAGGAGTTCAAGAAGGAGATCGAGAGGTTCAACGAGCTGTACAACCAGTTCGAGCAGGTGAACGCTGTCTTTACCCCCATGACGGCTGCGGAACTGGACGTCATGGCGAAAGACCTGAAGATCGCAGTTGACCCCGACCTCATCTTTTTTGCCGAGGTGGACGGCAAGCCAGTCGGCGTCTCCCTGTCGCTGCCGGATTTCAATGTCGCCTTCAAGGCGGCGCACGGCCGGCTGTTCCCCTTTGGCATCTTCCACCTGTTGACCGCGAAGAAGAAGACGAAGTTCCTCCGCACCATCAGCATGGGCGTCCTCAAGGACCACAGGAATCGCGGCATCGACCTCGCTTTCTACTACCACACGTTCGTCAACGGAGCCCGCAAGGGCTACAAGGCGGGGGAGATGTCCTGGGTGGAAGAGGACAACGTGAACATGACCAACACGGCGGTCAAGATCGGCGCGAAGCCCTACCGCAAGTACCGCGTCTACGAACACGTCTTGTAGATCAGGGCCGCATCCGACGTGGGCGGCGATCTCCTCCTCCTCAACGGAACATTCCACACCATGGCGGCGCGCGCGCCCCGGGCCGACGCTGTCGCCATCCGCGGCGGCCGGTTCCTTCACGTAGGAGACGAAAGCGGCGCGCGCGCGGCGTTGGACGGCAGCCCGGTCGAGGTGGTCGACCTTGGCGGCCGGTGCGCGCTGCCGGGCCTCACCGACAGCCACCTGCACTTCCTGTGGTACGCGGAAGCACTGGACGACGTGGAGGCGGAGACGCCCACCCTGGAAGAGGCGGTCAGCCGCGTGCGGGAGCGCGCCTCCCGTTCGGAGCCGGGCGCATGGATCCGAGGCTCGGGCTGGAACCACAATGCCTGGGGAGACGGGGCGCTGCCGGACGCGAAGAGCCTCGACAGGGCCGCTCCCCGCAACCCGGTCATCATGGAAGCGAAGAGCCGCCACGCGCTGTGGGTCAATTCTCTCGCGCTCCAGAAGGCCGGTATCGGGCTGGATTCCCCTGATCCCGACGGCGGAAAGATCGTTCATGGCCGGGACGGCCTGCCCACGGGCATCCTGCTGGAAAACGCCATGCGCATCGTCCAGGCCGTCGTTCCGCCGCGCGGCCCGGACGAGATCGCGCGGCTCATGCTGAGGGCGCAGGAGGAAGCCCACCGCCGCGGCCTTACCGGGATTCACGACTTCGACGACATGCGGGCCTTGGAGGCGTTCCAGGTCCTTCACGCCCGGGGTGAGCTCGCCCTCCGCGTGACAAAGGGGATCCCCCACGCGGAGCTTCCGCGGGCGCTGTCGCTGCGCCTTCGCAGCGGCTTCGGAAACGAGATGCTCGTCCTGGGGCCGGTGAAGATGTTCGCTGACGGCGCGCTGGGCCCCCGGACGGCGTGGATGCTTGCCCCCTACGAGGGCAGCTGGGCCACGGGGATCCCGACGCTGAGTGAGGAGCAGCTCTTCGACGATATCAGCAGGGCCAACGCCGGCGGGCTCGCGTGCGCGGTGCATGCCATCGGTGATGCCGCGTGCCACGTCGTCCTCAACGCCTTCGAAAGAGCCTTCGGGCGCGCGGGCGGAACCGCGGGCGGACTGCGCAACCGCATCGAGCACGTCCAACTCCTCCACCCCGACGACCTGGGCCGGCTCTCACACCTTGGGATCATTGCCTCCATGCAGCCCCTCCACGCCACGTCCGACATGCTCATGGCAGAGCGCGCGTGGGGCTCCCGCTGCGGCACCGCCTACGCCTGGAGATCCCTCCTGGACACGGGCACGAACCTCGCCTTCGGATCGGACTGCCCCGTGGAGATCCCTGATCCGCTTGCCGGCATCCACGCAGCGGTCACCAGGCGCCGCGCGGACGGCAGCCCGGGAGAGGAGGGATGGTACCCGCAACAGCGGCTCACCGTGGAGCAGGCTGTCCACGCGTACACGCGCGGCGCGGCATTCGCCTGCGGCCGGGAAGCGGAGCTGGGCTCGATGGAGACGGGGAAGCTCGCTGATCTCACGATATTGGAAAAGGACATCTTCTCGATCCCCGGGCACGAGATCCGCTCCGTTGCCGTGGTGGCCACGATGGTCGGCGGACGGTTCGTCATGAGGGGGTTCTGATGTCCCTGGCCAGCCAGATCGTGACGACGTTCCTTGCCGTGTTCATCGTCGTGGATCCCTTCGGGATCGTGCCGGTCTTCATCGCCCTGACTGCCGGCTTCCCCGTGCGCCGCAAGCGCGCCACGATTCGAAAGGCGGTCATCGTTGCCTTTGCGGTGCTGTGCGTGTTCATCTTCACCGGCAACGCGATCCTGCGCTTCCTCGGCATCCAGCCCGGCTCGTTCTTCATCGCCGGCGGGATCCTGATGTTCATCGTGTCCATCGACCTGCTCCTGGGAAGGCCGGGCCGGACCAAGACCTCCGACGCCGCCCCCGCGGAGGAACGTGAGGACGTTTCGATTTTTCCGCTTGCCATCCCGATGCTCGCCGGCCCCGGGGCCATCACGACGATGCTTCTCTACGTGAGCAAGGATTCCGCGCCGGCGCTCGTGCTTCCCCTCCTTGTCGGCTCCGCCGCTCTGGCCCTGTTCCTCGCCGGCCTGACGATGTACCTCAGCTCGTTCTTCCTCCGCGTCCTGGGGAGGACCGGCGTCTCCGTGATCGAGAGGATCATGGGGATCATCCTCACGGGGCTGTCCGTGCAGTTCGTGTACGACGGGCTTTTGAAGCTCGGGGTGCTTTCCCGTCCGGGATAGGCCGGGAAGCCGCGGTGCCGCGCTCCTGCAGGAACCGGGCCAGGAAGAGCGCCGTGTGGGACCCGGAGCGCACGCGCGCCACCTCCGACGGCGTTCCCCGCGCGGCCACGGACCCGCCTTCCTCTCCGCCTTCGGGACCCAGGTCGATGATCCAGTCCGCCTCCGCGATCACGTCGAGATTGTGCTCGATGATGACAACGGTGTTGCCCGCGTCCACGAGCCGGTGGAGGACGCGCACGAGCTTCTCCACGTCCGCCATGTGAAGGCCGATGGTGGGCTCGTCCAGCACGTAGAGAGTCCGCGGGACTTTCCCCCGCGTCCCGTTCTGCCCGCCAGCGGTGCGGGCCTTGGCGAGCTCCGTGACGAGCTTGATCCTCTGCGCCTCCCCGCCGCTCAGGGACGGGCTCTGCTGGCCCAGGGAGAGGTATCCCAGCCCCACCTGCTGGAGGAGCTCCAGGGCGTGGCGGATGCCGGAATGGAAGCTGAAGAACGGCGCTGCCTCGTCCACGCTCATGGCAAGGACCTCGGCGATGCTGCGGCCGCGGAACTTCACGGCGAGCGTCTCGGCATTGAAGCGCGCCCCACCGCAGGCGTCGCAGGGCACGGTGACGTCGGGGAGGAAGCTCATCTCGATCTTCTTCATCCCCTGGCCTTCGCATTCCTCGCAGCGGCCGCCGGCGACGTTGAAGGAGAACCGGCTGCCGGTGTATCCGCGCATCCGGGCCTCGCTCGTGGCGGCGAACAGCTTCCTGATGTCGTCCCAGATCCCCACGTAGGTGGCCGGGCAGGAGCGGGGCGTCTTGCCGATGGGAGCCTGGTCCACCTCGAGCACCCGGCCGATCCCTTCCCATCCCTCGATGGAGCGGCAGCCGTGGAGCGCAGGCGCCGGGGACCCGGCCCGGCGGCGCGAGTGTGCGGAGGACACGAGATGGTGGACGTTGTCGTACAGGACATTCCGCACGAGCGTGCTCTTCCCGCTTCCGCTCACGCCGGTCACGCAGACCAGGCGCTCCCGGGGGATCGAGACGTCGATGTCCTTCAGATTGTGCAGTCCTGCGCCGCGGATGCGAAGCTCGTTCTGCCCGCCGGGCGCATAGGGCGGTCTGACGCGGGCGCCGTCCATGGGATGGGCGGGGGGAGCGCTCAGGTACTTTCCCGTGAGCGAGGCGCGGCTCCTGATGATCGCATTCACCGTGCCCTGGGCAACGAGATATCCGCCGGCGACGCCGCCGCCCGGCCCGAGGTCCACCACGTGCTCCGCCCTGCGGATGGTCTCCTCATCGTGCTCCACGACGACCACCGTGTTCCCCTTGGCGCGCAGCGCTTTCAGCGTGTCCAGGAGAACAAGATTGTCCCGCGCGTGCAGCCCGATTGTCGGCTCGTCCAGGATGTAACAGACGCCCCGCAGGTTCGAGCCGAGCTGGGAGGCGAGCCGGATCCGCTGCGCCTCCCCGCCGCTCAGCGTCGGGGCGGAGCGGTCCAGGGAGAGGTAGGGAAGGCCGACCCTCCCCAGGAACTCCGTCCGGGAAAGCATCTCGGCCACGATGTCCCGAGCGATCTCCCTTTCCCGGCCCGAGAGGCGGAGCGCTCGCAGCTCCCGCTCCATCTGCGCGACCGGAAGCTGCGCGTAGTCGGCGATGGACTTTCCTCGGAAGAGGACTGCCAGGGCCTCCGGGCGGAGCCTCTTCCCGCCGCAGGCAGGGCAGACTTTCTCCGGGCCGCCGCCCCACCAGTCGTTCCACCAGATCTCCTCCCCCGTCTGCTCGGCATCGAATCCTGAGATCGAGAGACCGGTCCCGAAGCAGGAGGGGCACCAGCCGTGCTTCGAGTTGTACGAGAAGAGCCTCGGGTCCAGCTCCTCGAAGCTGCGCCCGCAGCTCGGGCAGGCGCGGCGCGTGGAGAACACCGTCTCCCGCCCGGCGACGCCGGCACGGCCGGCAGCGACGCGGATCACACCTTTGCCGAAGTCCAGGCCCCGAGCCAGGAGCCTGCGGATCTCCTTTTCCTTCTCCGGGAGAATCGTCACCTCTCCCACGGGAAGCTCGATGGTGTGCTCGGCGAACCGGTCCAGCCGGGGCCAGGGCACCGTGGGGAGCAGGGCGCCGTCAACGCGCAGGCGCTCGAAGCCCTTGGCCGCGGCCCATGCGGCGAGGTCCGTGTAGTACCCCTTCCGGGCGGTGACGAGGGGCGCGAAGATGCCCAGGCGCCGCCCGCGGTGGTCGCGGAGAAGCCGCGCGAGAATCGCCTCCTGGCTCTGCGGCTCGATGGGGACGTTGCAGTCCGGGCAGTGCTGGATTCCCAGCTTCACGAACAGGAGCCGCAGGAACGGATAGATCTCCGTGAGCGTGGCGACGGTGCTCTTGCGCCCGCCGCGGCTTGTGCGCTGCTCGATGGCCACCGTGGGCGGTACTCCGTAGACGCCGTCCACGTCGGGCCGGCGCGCCGGCTGTACGAACTGGCGCGCGTAGGCGTTCAGGGATTCGAGGTAGCGCCGCTGGCCCTCGGCAAAGAGGATGTCGAATGCCACGGTGCTCTTGCCGCTCCCGCTCACGCCGGTAATCACACTGAAGGCGTCCCGCGGGATTTCCAGGTCGATGTTTTTCAGGTTGTGCTCCCGGGCCCTGCGGATGACGATGGCATTGCCGGCCGGCGCCGGCCCGCCGGGAACTGCAGCGGCAGCCCGCCCCCTCCCCGGGCCTCGCCGGGCCCGCGGCCTTGCTGCCCCGCGGAACGCGGCGATCCCCGCGGAGCGCAGCGCCGCCCCCGTGGCGCTCTCCGCGCAGCCGGCAACCTGCCGCGGGGTGCCCGTGCACACGATTCTCCCGCCCTGCTCCCCGCCGTCCGGCCCCAGGTCGATGACCCAGTCCGCGGCCCTGATCACGTCAAGGTTGTGCTCGATGACGGCAACGGAGTGCCCGGCAGCGATAAGCTGCCGGAAAGCTCCCAGGAGCGTGGCGATATCCTCGAAATGGAGTCCCGTGGTGGGCTCGTCGAAGAGGAACAGCGTGCCCTTGCTTCCGTTTCCCGTGACCGCAAGATGCCCGGCCAGCTTGAGCCGCTGCGCCTCTCCGCCGCTCAGCGTGGGAACGGGCTGGCCCAGGCTCATGTAGCCCAGTCCGACGGCGGACAGCGGCGCCAGCGCTCTGACCACCTCCGGAGCACCGGCGAAGAACACGCACGCTTCGGTCACGGTCATGTCCAGGACGTCCGCGATGGATCTGCCGGTCCCCGCCTTCTCTCCCGGAACACCGGGCGGGAGAAGCCGCACGTCCAGCATCTCCCGGCGGTAGCGGCGGCCGTCGCAGTCGGGACAGCGCAGATAGACGTCGCTGAGGAACTGCATCTCGATGTGCTCGAAGCCGCTTCCGCTGCACGTGGGGCAGCGGCCGTTTCCCGCGTTGAAGCTGAAGCTCCCGGCGCTGTATCCCCGCTCCCGGGACAGCGGCTCCGCGGCGAACAGCCTGCGGATCTCGTCGAACGCGCCGACGTAGCTCACCGGGTTCGACCGCGCCGTCCTTCCCACGGGAGACTGGTCCACGAGAACGACGCCGGAGACCTGCTCGTGCCCTCCGATGGCGCGATGTTTCCCCGGCTGCTCCACGGGAGCGTGCTTCAGGAGGCGCAGCGCGTTGTACAGGATGTCTTGGACGAGCGTGGACTTGCCCGAACCACTGACACCGGTAATGCACACCAGCCGGTCCAGCGGAATGTCGACGTCGATGTTCTTGAGGTTGTGCTCGGAGGCGCCCAGGATGCGGATCCGGCGGTCCTTCGCCCCCGGGGGAGCGCCGCCGGCCGCGGCCACCTTCTTCTTTCCCGTGAGGTAGCGGGCCGTGAGGGAGCGCGGGCTGCGGAGAAGGTCGGGAAGGGTCCCGAAGAACACCACGTTTCCGCCGTTCTCTCCCGCCCCCGGACCCATGTCGATCACGAGGTCCGCCGCCCGGATCACGTCAGGATCGTGCTCCACGACGATGATCGTGTTGCCCGCGTCCCGCAGGCGCTGCAGCACGCCGATGAGCCGGCCGATGTCCCGGGGATGCAGGCCGATGCTCGGCTCGTCCAGCACGAACAGCGCGTTCACAAGGGACGTTCCCAGCGCGGTGGTGAGGTTGATCCTCTGCACCTCGCCGCCGCTCAGCGTGCGGGACTGCCGGTCCAGGGTGAGGTACCCCAGTCCCACGTCCACGAGGTAGGTCAGGCGCGTGCGGATCTCCCCGAGGAGCAGTTCCGTTGCTTCGTCAAGGGGGCGGGGAAGAGCCAGGCGGGAAAAGAAGTCCCGGCAGGCGTCGATGGGAAGAAGCGTCACGTCGTGGATGGAGAGCTTCTCCGGCCCGATCTTCCAGAGAAGCGCCTCCGGCTTCAGGCGCGCGCCGCCGCAGGCCGGGCAGGGCTGGTAGACGCGGTAGCGGGAGAGGAGCACCCTGATGTGCATGCGGTAGCTCTTGGACTCCAGCCACCCGAAGAAGCGCTTTGCTCCGTACCAGACCCCATCCTCCCAGTCTCCTTCCCCGTCGATCACCCACGCGCGCTGGGAGTCGCTGAGATTGCGCCAGGGCACGTCGGTGGGCACGCCGCGCCGGCGCGCGAATTTCAGAAGGTCGTCACGGACCTCGCGGAAGCTCTCCGTCTGCCACGGCTTGACCGCGCCGCCGGCGAGGCTCTTGGTGTCGTCGGGGATCACGAGGGACCAGTCGATGCCGATTGTCCTCCCGAAGCCCCGGCACGTGTCACACGCGCCGATGGGGGAATTGAATGAGAAAAGGTTGGGCGCGGGATCCCGGTAGTGGATGTCGCAGTGGGCGCAGTGGAGGTCCGAGGAGAAGCGCATTGCCTCGGCGTCTCCTTCCGCCTCTGCCGGCAGGGCGCTCACCCGGCCCTGGCCGTACTTCAGGGCCGCCTCCAGGTCCTCGATCACGCGCGCCCGGTTCTGCGCGTTCATCGTGATGCGGTCCTGGATGACCTCCAGCGTGCTCCCCGTCTTTCCGCGGATGCGCGTATAGCCCTGCTTTTCAAGAAGCTCGAGCACCTCTGCTTCGGAGAAGTTGTCGGGGATCCGCACGGGGAACGTCAGCACGAGCCGGCGGCCCTCGGGAAGCTGGTCGGCGATGGTTTCAGGCGTGTCCCGCCGCACCTCCCGTCCGCAGTTGCCGCAGTACAGCCGGGAGGCGCGCGCGAAGAGGAGCTTGAGGTGGTCGTTGAGCTCCGTCATCGTGCCCACCGTGGACCGGGAGGTCCGCACGGGATTCGTCTGGTCGATGGCGATGGCGGGCGGGATGCCGTCGATGCGGTCCACGCGCGGCTTGTCCATGCGGTCGAGGAACTGGCGGGTGTACGAGGAGAACGTCTCCACGTACCTTCGCTGCCCTTCGGAGTAGATGGTGTCGAAGGCAAGGGAGGACTTCCCCGAGCCGCTGACGCCGGTGATCACGATGAGCTTGCGGAGCGGGATCTTCAGACTCAGCCCGCGCAGGTTGTTCTGGCGCGCTCCCTCGACAAGTATGAAATCGCCCGAGGACCGGACCTTCGCGCGACGTGTCCCCGGGGCGGAGCTTCGTGCAGGGCTCATGTGCAAGGGGGCATTATTCTTTCCCGCGTTGCGTTGTGCAAGAGGGCTATGGGGCGGATGGTTTGGGCGCGGGGAGGTAGGCCAATTTCTGCCATGGGAAGCCGAAAAATGGATTGGATGGTACATTAAGATACACCAATGGATCTTTCAACCCAGCTCCGCGAATACGCATATTGGAGGCAGGAACATGATCGTGGACCTCGACAGGAATGACCCCACACCGCTGTATATCCAGATCAAGAACAGGCTTGCGGACCTCATCCGGTCCGGCCAGCTCGGGCCCGGCAGCCGGCTCCCCTCGACGCGTGATCTTGCCGGCTCCATGGGCGTCAACAGGAACACGATCATCTCGGCGTACCAGGAGCTGGAGATCGAGGGATTCGTTTCCTCTCACGTCGGCCGGGGGACCGCCGTCCGCGAGCACGTCCCCGGCAGCCCAGCGCCGGCCCGCGCCCAGAACGCGGAGAGCATGCGCGTGGAAGCGCTTCTCTCCACCACCTGGCGCAGCTCCTACCCCCATCTTCCCGCGGGAACCGAGCAGCTCCTGGAGGCAGGCAGCGGGCCGCACGCCATATCGTTCGCGTCCCATGAGCCCGACCTGTCGCTTTTCCCCACCGAAGAGTTCGCTCAGTGCCTGCAGTCAGCGATGAGGAAACATGGCGCGGACCTTCTTGCCGCCGGCTCGCCGCGCGGCTTTCAGCCCCTCGTGGAGTATCTTCCCCGGCTCCTGGCCCGGCGGGGAATCCGCTGCAGCGCCGAGGAGGTGATGGTCGTCAACGGGATCCAGCAAGGCCTCAGCGTTGTGGGGCGGCTGTTCGTGGACCCCGGGGACACGGTGCTCATGGAGAACCTCAGCTACCCCGCGGCCCTCGGGGTGTTCCGCTCCCTCCAGGCGAGCTGCGTCGGCATTCCCATCGATGACGACGGGCTCCGCGTGGACCTCGCCGGCAACGTGCTTGCCCGGCGCAGCGCCAAGCTCCTGTACACGATTCCTACCTATCACAATCCCACCGGCGCGGTGCTTTCCGCGGAGCGGCGCGAGCGCCTCCTGGAGCTGGCCCGGGAGCACCAGCTTCTGATCGTGGAGGACGACTACGTCCATGAGCTCTGCTTCGATGGCAGAGAGGTGCTGCCGCTGAAGGCCCGTGATGCGCGCGAGGGAGTGATCTCCATGGGGAGCTTTTCGGAGATCCTCGCCCCAGGACTCCGGCTGAGCTGGATCGTGGCGCCGGCGCCGATCATCGACCGCCTGCTCCTGGTCAAGCAGTTCGCGGACCTGTACTCCAACCGCATCCTCCAGGGCGCTCTCCTGGAGTTCTGCGAGAAGGGACTCATGGAAAAGCATCTCAAGAGGAAGCAGGCCGTGTACCGGCGAAGGCGGGACCTGATGGCGGACGCGATGAAGCTCCACTTCCCGCCCGAGGTGACCTGGAAGAAATCCCGCGGCGGGCTCTTCCAGTGGGTCGACCTGCCGCGCGGCATGGACTCCCTGGCCCTGCTCCTCAGGACACGGGCGCGCGGGGTCGTGTTCGCCCCGGACCGGCTGTTCTCGGTGGAGGAGTGGGAGCGGGCCGGACTGCGGCTGGGTTTTGCCGGAATCGAGGACAACGACATCGAGAAGGGAATCCGGATCATCGGTGAAGAGGTGAAGGCATCCCTCGCGAAGGGGAGAGGCCGCAAGGAGGAGTGATGGAGAAGTCCACGTTCGCAACCAAGAAGGGCCTGGCCCAGATGCTCAAGGGCGGGGTCATCATGGACGTCGTTACGCCGGATCACGCGCGGATCGCCGAGCAGGCGGGGGCAGTGGCTGTCATGGCCCTGGAACGGGTGCCCGCCGACATCCGGGCTGCCGGCGGTGTTGCCCGCATGAGCGATCCCGCGCTCATCCAGAGCATCATGGAGGCCGTGACCATCCCGGTGATGGCCAAAGCGCGGATCGGGCACTTCGTGGAGGCGCAGATCCTCGAGGCCCTGGGGGCAGACTACGTCGACGAGAGCGAGGTGCTCACCCCCGCTGACGAGGCCCACCACATCGACAAGCACGCGTTCCGCATCCCGTTCGTCTGCGGCGCCCGGGACCTGGGGGAAGCGCTGCGGCGCATCGGGGAAGGGGCGGCGATGATCCGTACCAAGGGCGAAGCGGGAACGGGCAACATCGTGGAAGCCGTGCGCCACATGAGAACGGTCATGGATGCGGTGCGCCGGCTGCGCTCCATGGATCGCAGCGAGCTCATGGCAGAGGCGAAGGGCCTCGGGGCGCCGTACGACCTTGTCGTGGAGGTGGCGGACACCGGCAGGCTTCCCGTGGTGAACTTCGCCGCCGGCGGGATCGCGACTCCCGCGGATGCCGCGCTCATGATGCAGCTCGGAGCGGACGGGGTCTTCGTCGGCTCGGGCATCTTCAAGTCGGAAGACCCGGCCCGGATGGCGCGCGCGGTGGTCCAGGCCACCACGCACTATCAGGACCCTGCCCTGATCGCCCGCGTCTCCAAAGGGCTCGGCATGCCCATGCGGGGCCTGGAGGTTGCCGGAATGGCGGACGGCCAGAGGCTCGCCGTGCGGGGATGGTGATGCCATGACCGTGGGGATTCTTGCGCTGCAGGGCTCTTTTGCCGAGCATGCGGCCGCGCTGGACCGCATCGGGGTGCGCCGCGTTCTGGTGCGCACCCCTGCGGACATGGAGGGGCTCGACGGGCTGGTAATCCCCGGCGGGGAGAGCACGACCATCGGGAAGTTGCTCGTGCTCTCCGGGCTGGTGGAGCCGCTGCGCGGCGCCGTGGAGCGCGGGCTTCCGGTCTACGGCACGTGCGCCGGCATGATCCTCCTGGCGCGCGACATCGGCGGCCTGGACCAGCCCCTCCTGGGCGTCATGGACATCACCGTGAGAAGGAACGCCTTCGGACGGCAGCTGGACAGCTTCGAGGAGCCGCTGGAAGCTCCGTTCCTGGGCTCCGGTCGGTTTCGGGGAGTCTTCATCCGCGCGCCCCTGATCGAGCGTGCGGGGCCGGACGTCACGGTGCTTGCCCGCCTTGCTGACGGCCGGGCCGTCGCCGCGCAGCAGGGGAAGATCCTCGTGTCCGCGTTTCACCCCGAGCTCACCGACGACTTCCGCATGCACCACTACTTCCTCTCACTGGTTGCGACATAGGGCCCCGCGGGAACGTCAGCGCCGCGTGTCGAGCGACTCGCGGACGCGGAAAAGGAACTCCTCGGCGTTTGTCTCGAGCACCCGGGCCCTGTCGTCATCCGTGACTATGACTGCGTCTTCAGGGAGAATAGTTGTGCGCGCGAGGCGGGCGGCTGTCAGCGGGGCGAGCCGGCCTCCGCACAGCGCAGCCGGATCACGTTCCAGGAGAGCCGCGGCAGGACCGAGCGGAGGCCGCTCTTATCCACGCGCGTGGAATCCGCACGGCGGGGGCTGACGCGATCCGGCGCGTCCCTCGTATTGGCGGCCTTGGGATCCGGGTTGGACAGGAGGAGGTGCTCGATGAGCTCGCATTTCTCGAAACCGCCAAGCGTGGCCTCCAGGGTGAGCTCGTCCCGCGCGCTGCGGTTGACAGCGAACACGGTAAGGGTTCCCGCCTCCCGGTCCCGGGTGACCACGGATTCCAGGTACGGGACCTCTCCGTGGACCTTGTTCTCATAGCTCGGACAGCGCACCAGTGTTTCAAGGACCTCTCCGCGGCCGAAGGAGGAGGCATGGAGGAAGGGATAGAAGATCGTCTGCCTCCACGCCGGGCCGCCGTTGTCCGTCATGATCGGGGCAATGGTGTTCACGAGCTGGGCCAGGCAGGCTACCTTGACGCGGTCGGCGTGGCGCAGGAGCGTGATCAGGCAGCAGCCCACGACGAGGGCATCCTCGAACGTGTACACGTCCTCCAGGAGGCGCGGGCCCACCGTCCACGGAGCGGCCAGCGCGTCCGCGTCCCGGGAATGGAACCAGACATTCCACTCGTCGAAGGAGAGGTTGATCGTCTTGCGGCTCTTCTTCTTGGCCTTCACGAAATCCGCGGTGCCCGCAATGGTGGTGATGAACCGATCCATATCGAGCGAATCGGCGAGAAACGTCGGCAGATCGTTATCGTGGTTCTTGAAGTACGAGTGGACGGAAATGTAGTCCACCGTGTCGTAGCAGTGCTCCAGGACGGTAGCCTCCCATTGGGGATACGTCGGCATCGCCGAGTTGGAGCTTCCGCACGCCACCAGCTCGAGCTTCGGATCGAAGAGTTTCAGGCTTTTTCCGACCTCCGCGGCGAGCTTCCCGTAGTCGTCGGCAGACTTGTACCCGACCTCCCAGGGGCCGTCCATCTCGTTGCCGAGGCACCACACCTTGAAGCCGTGCGGGTCCTTCACGCCGTGCGAACGGCGAAGGTCGCTCCAGGCCGAACCGCCGGGATGGTTGCAGTACTCCACGAGGTTGCGGGCGTCGTCGAGGCCCCGGGTGCCAAGGTTGAGGGCGATCATAAGCTCCGTGCCTGCCTTCTTCGCCCACCGGGCGAACTCGTTCAGGCCGACCGTGTTTGGCTCAACGGCCCGCCAGGCGAGGTCCAGCCGGCGCGGCCTTTTTTCAGCGGGTCCCACGCTGTCTTCCCAGTTGAAGGCCGACACGTAGTTGCCTCCCGGGTATCGCACGATGGGGACCCGCAGCTCGCGCACCAGCTCCAGGACGTCTCCGCGGAAGCCTTCCGCGTCGCTGGAGGGGTGCCCGGGCTCATACACGCCTCCGTAGATGGCGCGTCCCAGGTGCTCGATGAAGGAACCGAACAACCTGTTGTCGATGGGCGTCTTGGTAAACTCTCTGTCGAGAAACATTCGCGCTGAGATCATTGGCATTCCTTCCGTTATCCCTTGATGCCGCCGGTGGTGAGGCCGGCGATGAAATATCTCTGGAAGAAGAAGAAAATGATGATGATCGGGAGCGTCGCCATGACCGCCCCCGAGATCAGCATGTCGTAGTTGTTTCCGTAGGGCGTGAGCAGCCCGGCCAGTCCCACGGGAAGCGTGAACATGTTCCCCGTGCGCATCACGATCAGGGGCCACAGGAAGTTGTTCCAGGCCTGAAGGGCGCCGAGGATGGCCATGGCGCCGAAGGCCGGGGCCATCAGCGGGGCCATGATGCGGAGGTAGATTCCGCCCTCGGAGAGGCCGTCGATCCTCCCTGCGTCGAGGAAGTCCGTGGGAATGCCAATGACGTACTGGCGGAAGAAGAAGATGGCAAACGGGGACACGACGAACGGAAAGATGATCCCGCGGAACGTGTTCATGGACTTGAAAGCATTCACGAGGTTGTACAAGGGAAGGATCAGGATCTGGATGGGGACCATCATGACCAGGAGCATGAGAATGAGGATGAGGTTCTTCCCCTTGAACTCGTACACGCCCAGGCCGTACCCCACGAGGGAGGAGAAGAAGAGGCTCAGGGAGGTCTGCAGGACCACCAGGATGATGCTGTTGCGGAACCAGACCAGGTAGATGCCGTTCCTCGTCGTGAACAGGTTCAGCCAGAAGTCGAGAGTCAGACCACGGGGAAGGAGCGTCTTGGCCGTGATCCCGAACCTGATGAGATCCCTCCCGGGCCGGAACGAGGCCAGGACCAGTGCATAGATCGGGAAGAGGAACCCGAGGCACAGCAGGGTGAAAAAGACGGCCAGGATGACCTGGGTGCGGAGCGTGGAGGCGTGCAGGCTTTTCATCGCTCCTCCTTCTTGAAAAAGCCGAACAGGTTCAGCTGCCCGATGCTCACGACGAGCACGATCAGGAGGAGGATCAGCCCGATGGCGGAACCCAGGCCCATGGCCCCGCCCTGGAAGCCTTTCATGTAGATGTACCCGACCATGGTCAGGCCGACGTTGTTAGGAGAACCGCCGCCGGAGTTGCCGGACCACAGGATGTAGCTTTCCTCGAACATGGCGAAGCCCCCGAACACGCTGATCGTGGTGACGAAGATGATCGTTGGCTTCAGGAGCGGGAGCGTGACGCGGAACAGCTTGTACCAGGCGGACGCGCCGTCGATGCTCGCCGCCTCGTAGAGGTCCCGGGGGATGTTCTGCAGTCCGGAAAGGAAGTAGATGATGTTGACGCCCGTCCAGCGCCACGTCGCCATGAGGACGAGCAGGAACATGGCCTGCTGGGAGTTGCCCACGAGCCAGTCCTTGGGTTTTACACCGAACGGCAGGAGAACGGAGTTCACGATTGCGGCCGGTCCCCCGGCGAATAACAGACGGATGATCGTGCCGGCCACGACGACGGAAATGAGGGTCGGGATGAACAGCGCGCCGCGGAAGACAGAGCTCGCCGGGTTGCCGGGACTGTTCAGGAGCACGGCGAAGAGGATCGGGAGCGGGATAAGCACCGCGATGGTCAGGACCGTGTAGCGGAAGCTGTTCCAGATTGCCGTATACATGATCGGGTTCATGAGCCGCTTGTAGTTCAGCAGGCCGATGAAGTGGCTCTTCCCCGGGATGATCTCCTGGAAGCTCATGAAGACGGTGCTGATGAGCGGATAGAGGTAGAACGCCAGGAACGAAACGATGAACGGGAGCGTGAAAAGGTACGGGGCGAACCGGCTGGAACCTATGCTTCTCTTCACGAGAACCCCTTTGGCAGGCCGTCGACAGGATAGATCAAAAGGGCTCGGCCTTGCAGCCGAGCCCTTTTGTGGGCATCAGGAGCGCTACTGGCGCAGCTGGTCCGCCGCTTCCTTCAAGGCCTGGGCGGGCGTCTTACTCCGGTCCTGGAGCACCTGCACCATGATGGTGTTGCGCACCAGGTCGGTCAGGTCGGAGGTCTTTTCCGTGAGGGTCACCGGATAGATCTCGTCCTTCACGGTCAGCAGCATCTTGAAGACACTCTCGTTCTGGAAGTACTCGGTGAACTTGTTCGGGGCGCTCATCGCGGGATCGTTCCACACGTCCCAGCGGATGGGGTCGAATCCGAGCACCTGCCAAACCATGATGTTGCCCTGCTTGGAGCCCTTGGCGAAGAAGAGGAACTTCTTGGCGAGGTCGATGTGCTGGGACTGCTTCAGCACGGAGGTTCCCGTGCCTCCCATTCCCGCTGAGCGGTAGCCGCCCTTCGTCCAGCGGGGAAGCGGCCGGAGCGCAATTTTGCCGGCGAGGTCGGGCATGTAGTCCGTGAAGCGTCCCATGTACCACATCGGCATCCAGATGGATCCGAAGCCGCCCTGGTTCATGGCTCCCCAGTACTGCTCGGAATGATGGAACCCACCGGGCGCGCCCACGGCGATCTTCCACTTGTACACCAGGTCCTGGAGGAACTGCAGGGTCTTCACGTTGGTGGGATTGTCCAGCCACACGTTGCCGCTCTTGTCGAAGTAGTCCGACTTCTGCTGGGCAATGAGCGGCCAGAAGGACCACTGGTCCGTGATCTCGACGGTGGTCATGGGCTTGCCGGTCTTGGCCACGACCTGCTGGCCCGCCTTCACGTAGTCGTCCCACATGACGATCTTGTCGACGTTCACTCCGGCCTGCTTCATGATATCCATGTTGTAGTACATGACCGTGGCGCCGACGTGGAAGCACAGTCCGTAGTTGATCCCGTCCTTGGCGTAGATGGCCAGGCGGGCCTGCACGAACTTGTCGCGGTAGGGATCAATCACGTCGTTCAGCGGGACGAGCCCGATGTCTCCCTTGAGGAAGTTGGGAAACTTGCTGACTTCGATGTCGGCGATGTCCGGCGCCCCGACGCCCGACTGCACCGCGACGAGAAGTTTGTTGTGCATGTCCGCGTACGGGAACGCTTCTCCCTGGAGATCGATCGCCTTGCCGGGGTTCTGCGCGTTCCACGCCTTCACCGCCGCGTTGTAGAAATCAAGATGCAGCG
>DATKLM010000197.1:0-24913 GCA_035542415.1 Spirochaetia bacterium | reverse complement strand
TCGTGTACAGCAAGGCCGCCGGTCTCTTCTACTATTCACTGTCCCAGATGCTGGACAACCGCGTCCTCACGGAAGGACTGCGCCGGATCGGTGACGGCACCATCGCGAACATCCGCTGGGGCGCGGACCGCAAGCTCATGTACATCTCCGGGCTCATCGTGTACGCCATCGACCCGAATGAGCTTTTCACCCGCGCGCTCTACACGGGGTTCCTGAAGATCGGCCGCGTGGCGGGGAAGATCCCCTTCGAGTTCGACTCCAACTTCGATTCCTTCTGGGTATCTCCCGACGGGAAGAACCTTCTGCTGGACAAGGGAGGCAGGAACCTTTTCCTCTACTACCTCGGCGCCGATGATTTTCACGCAACCGGCGCGCCTCTGACGCTTCCGTACCTCTACCTGCCGCGCGACACGACGGTGCGCAAGGTGATCTGGTCCGAGGGGAATATCGTCACAATGTTGTGTGAAACCCGGGCATCCGGCGTCCGGGGCTCCGCGATCTACCGGCTCGCGCAGGATGCGCAGGGCCGATACGGCAGCTTCGTCCAGATGCCGGACTCCGGCGTACTGGACATCAGCCTCTCTCCTGACGGGACGTACGCGGCCCTCACGAACGACACGGGTGTCTCCTGGCGGGACTACGTCACCTGGCAGGAGAAGGGGAAGGCAGCCCAGCCGTCGCCGCTTCACGTGCTGTGGCTGAGCCAGGACGAGCTGCTCCTCGCGGGGGCGTTCTACATCGAAAGGTTCTCCGTTGCCACGGGCGCGTCCACTCTGGTGGCCCTTTCACAGCCGGGCGATTACGGACACGCCAGGGACTCCGACGCAATCCAGGTGTCCCTCAAGGGACGATTCTATGCTCTGGACGAGCCCAGCGGCGACTGGAAGAAGATCGATGCGTATGCCGTGCGGGAGCGCAGCGCCGCTTCCGAAGACGTGCGCGTGTACCTGGAGAACTCCACGCGCGGAAGCTACGCGAACCTCGTCATGGTCCGCGACGTGAAGGGATTCGGGACGACCCCGCTGTTCCCGGCGGAGACGACGCTCTACGAGCCGTTCCCTGCGACGGATGAGCAGGTCAGCACGAGCGACTTCACGCACGGATCGCGCATCCGCCGCCGCGAGGTGGCCCTGGTGTTCAACGCGGTGGATTCCGCGGAGGGGCTCACCGGCGTGCTCAACACACTGTCCGCGTACCGCCTGCGGGTCACGTTCTTCGTCAATGGCGAGTTCATCCGCCGCTATCCCGATGCGGTGAAGGAGATCGCCGACTCCGGGCACGACGTGGGCTCCCTTTTCTCAACCTTTTTCACGATGACCGACTCCCGCTTCGCCGTGGACCGGGACTTCGTCAAGGGCGGCCTGGCGCGGAATGAAGACGACTACTTCGCCGCAACGGGCCGGGAGGTCTCCCTCCTGTGGCACGCGCCGTACTACATCGTGAGCTCGGACATTATCGCCGCGGCCGCCCTGATGAACTACACGTACGTCGGACGCGACATTGACTCCTACGACTGGGTGCCGGCCACGGACTTCAACCGGGAGCGCGGGATCTACTTCTCCGCTTCCGATCTCGTGGAGCGCCTCATTGCCCGCAAGAAGCCCGGCTCCATCATCCCGATCCAGATCGGCATGACCGGCGGACGGCGGGATGACTATCTCTTCCAGAAGCTCGATCTCGTCATCAACGAGCTGATCCTGCTCGGGTACGATGTGGTTCCTGTGTCGACTCTCATGGAACACGCGAAATGAGCACGGAAGCGAAAGGGGAACAGCGGTGAACTCCAACGATCAGGCGCAGGCGTACAAGGAAATCCAGATCAAGACGGCCAACCAGATCAGGCTCATCGTGATGCTCTACGATGGGGCCATCCGCCACCTGAACCTCGCCCTGGATTCCTTCTCCGAGGGCCACCGGCGCTACGACGCGATCAACAACCACATCATCGCCGCGCAGGACATCCTGTCCGAGCTCACCGCCTCCCTGGACTTCGAGAGGGGCGGCACCGTGGCCAAGAATCTCTTCAGCCTGTACACGTTCATGAACCGGCAGCTCCTGGACGCGAACTTCCGCAAGGAGCCGGCGCCGGTCCGGGACGTCAAGAAGCTGCTCGGCGACCTGCGCGAGGCGTGGGTGGAGATCTCCAGCCGCAAGGGGCTGGAGGAGCGCGGCGGAGCCGTGAGCGGCGTGAATATCGCGGGCTGAGCACATCGAAGAGGAGGGGATTCGCTGATGCGCACCATCATGATGCCGACGAGCACGACGAACAGCGCCGAACAGAAGGTTGCCATCCTGAAGCGCCTGCGGGAGATGCTGAGACAGCAGCGGGAGAAGCTGCAAGGCTATCTGCGGCTCCTGGAGCAGGAAGAGAAGTCCATTCACCGTGGAGATGCGGAGAGCCTCCTTGCGCAGGTGGAGATGGAGAAGTCGATCATTGCGGACATCTTCGCCCTCAAGAAAGTGATCCAGCCCCTTGAATCTCTCTACCAGAGCGCCTACCCTCGGGCGGAGGAAACCGTGCCGAAGCTGAGGGCGACGCTGGAGAAGATGGGAGAGCAGGTGATCGCGCACAACGCGAAAAACCGGGCCCTTCTCAGGGACCGCATGGAAGAGTTGCGCGTGGAAATCGCGTCCCTGCGCTCCTGGCCGAAGTCGACCTTCCGGGAAGCCGCTCCCCGGCTCGTCGACATCTCCACATGAGCGGCGAGCTGTACCTGATCGATGGCTACAGCATCATTTACAGAGGGTACTTCGCTTTCCTGAAACGGCCCCTGCTCAATCCGCAGGGCAGAAACTCCTCCTCCGTGTTCGTGTTCTTCCGCACGCTTCTGCAGATCGTGCGCGAGCGCGGGCCCGGGTACCTTGCCGTTGCCATGGATTCCCGAGTCCCCACGTTCCGACATCAGCGTTACGAGCAGTACAAGGCCACGCGGCAGAAGGCCCCGCCTGATCTGCACGCGCAGGTCCCGGTGATCGAGGAGATCCTGGGCGCCCTGGGCGTGCCCTGCATCCGCCAGGACGGCTACGAAGCGGACGACGTGATTGCCACGCTGGCAGAGGGATGCCGGGCCACGGGCCGGCCGTGCTGGATCATCTCCAGTGACAAGGACATCCTCCAGCTCATCGAGGGCAACACGCGCATCCTGGCCCAGGAGCGTGGGTCCACCGATCTTGCGGAGTACTCCCGGGAGAAGGTGTTTCAGGAGCGCGGCGTCTATCCAGAGCAGATCATCGATTACCTCGCTCTTGCCGGGGACTCATCAGACAACGTGCCGGGCGTTGCCGGTGTCGGAGAGAAGACCGCGGTCAAGCTTCTTGCGGACTACAAGAGCCTGGATGGGATTTACGAAAAGCTCTCAGTCATTACGCCGGAGGGCGTGAAGAAGAAGCTGGAGGCAGGACGGGACGCGGCGTTCCTCTCCCGCGAGCTCGTGACGCTGAAACGTGACGTGCCCGGCGTGCCGCCAACGGAAGAGCTCGTTTTCAACAGCCTGAATACGGCGGCGGCCATTCCCCTGTTCGAGAAGGAAGGGATGAGGAGCATCATCTCCGATCTTCGAGCGCTTGCGCCGGCAGGAAAGACGGCGCGGAAGGCCGAAGCCGCTCCCGCCCCGGCCGCTTCTGCGTCCGCCGCGCCGACGCAGCTCAAAAGCACCGCACCCGGGACCTACCGGACCGTGACAGACATCGCGGAGCTCGATGATTGGATTTCACGCGCCCGGTCCGCAGGAGTCTACGCCTTCGACGTTGAGACGGACAGCACGGACGAGATGCGCGCGGCTCCCCTCGGCTTCTCTCTTTCCTTCGAGGAGGGCAAGGCCTGCTACGTTCCCATCCGGGCACGCGGCGTGACGTGCATTCCCGCGGACGAGGTGCGTCGGAAGCTCAAGGCGCTCCTGGAAGATCCGAGCGTCCGCCTCGTGGGCCAGAACGCCAAGTACGACTACAAGGTCCTGCGCCGGTGGGGCATCCGGCCGGCCAATGTCTTTTTCGATTCGATGATTGCCGCCTGGGTGCTGGAAAGCGACCAGGGCACCTACGGGCTGGACAGGCTGGCCGAGCAGCGGCTCAGCTACCGCACCATTCCCTACGAGGAGCTCGTGGGCAAGGGCCAGACCCTGGCGGACGTTCCGATCCAGCAGGTCACCGACTACTCCGGGGAAGACGCTGACCTCACGCTCCGGATGTACCACCTGCTTTCCGCTGAGCTGGAATCACAGGGGCTTGCTTCGCTGTTTGCCACCGTGGAGATGCCGCTTCTCATCGTCCTGGCGGAGATGGAGATCACCGGAATCCGGGTCCTGTCCACGGAGCTGCAGTCGTACGGCCGTGAGCTGGAGAAGGACCTTGCGCGCCTGGAATCCGAGATCTACGAGCTGTGCGGACGGAAGTTCAACATCAACTCCACGAAGCAGCTCCAGGAGATCCTGTTTACCTGGCGGAAGCTTACCCCGGTGAGAAAAACGAAGACCGGCTTCTCTACGGACGTGGACGTCCTGGAGGCGCTTGCCGCACAGGATCCTGTTCCCGAGAAGATCCTGGAGCACCGCAAGCTCTCAAAACTGAAGTCAACGTACGTGGACGCTCTCCCGCAGGAGATCAACGAAGAGACCGGCCGGCTCCACACGCATTACGTGCAGACCGGCGCGGCTACCGGCCGCCTGGCAAGCAAAGACCCCAACCTCCAGAACATCCCCATCCGCGAAGAGGAAGGCCGGCGCATCCGCGCCGCATTCGTGCCCGCGCCGGGCATGCGCTTCATCAGCGCGGACTACTCGCAGATCGAGCTGGCAATCCTGGCCTGGCTGTCCAAGGACCCGATCCTCCTGCAGGCGTTCCACGAAGGACGGGACATCCATCGACAGACCGCGTCCCTGATCTTCGGGGCGCCGGAGGCCGACGTAACGCCGGACCAGCGCCGGGTGGGGAAGACCATTAACTTCGGCGTGGTATACGGCATGTCGTCATTCGGCCTCTCCCAGCAGCTGAAGATTGCGCGGGGAGACGCGGACCGGTTCATCAAGACATACTTCCAGCGCTACGAGGGAGTGGACAGGTTCCTCAAGGAGACGATCCGCGGAGCGCAGGAAACCGGCTTCGTCACCACGTTCATGGGAAGGAGGCGCAGGATCCTCGCCATCAACAGCCAGAACCGGACGGAGAAGCAGGCCGCTGAGCGCGTTGCGGTGAACTCCCCGATCCAGGGGTCGGCGGCGGACATCGTCAAGATGGCGATGATCAATCTCTCCCGCAGGCTCTCCCGGGAGAAGCTGGCAACGCGGATCCTGCTCCAGGTTCACGACGAGATCATCCTGGAATCCCCCGTCGAAGAGTGCGAGCGCGCCGCGCAGATCGTGGGAGACGTGATGGAGCACGTCACCGAGCAGTCAATCCCGCTCAAGGTCCACGTGGAGACGGGTGAGAGCTGGGGGGCCTTCCACTAGCCCGACGGACAGGAGTGAAAGGGCATGGTCCTGGGACTGACAGGCCGGTACTGCGCGGGAAAGGACACGGCGGCACGGGCCCTTGCTGCCCGGGGATACCGCGTGATTGACGCTGACGCCCTGGCCCACGACGCGCTTGCCGAACAGGCGGAGAAGGTTTTCGCCGCGTTCGGGCAGGGCGTGCAGGCCCCGGGGGGCGGAGTGGACAGGCGCGCGCTGGGCCGAATCGTCTTCGGTGACGACGCGGCGCGCGAGCGTCTGGAGGCCATCATTCACCCTCCGGTCGTGCAGAAGATAAAGCAGATGCTCGCGGCGCCCGGGGACGCGGTCATCAACGCCCCGCTTCTCCACAAAGCCGGCCTGCACGCCCTGTGCAACGCGGTCCTTTTCGTCCGGGCGCCGGCGCTCATCCGCCTGATTCGGGCCATGCGGCGCGACTCCCTGAGCCTCCGGGACGCCATTGCCCGGCTCTCCTCCCAGAGGGACGTGCGGCCTCAATCTAATGGTCCCGCGGTCGATACTTATAATGTGCCGAACTGGGGCAGCGCGCGCGCGCTGGAGCGCCGCATTGCCAGGCTCGACCGGCGCCTGAGAGGATAGGAACTGAATGGAAAAGCAGAAGATCTTCTGGGTCGTGCTCTCCGTGAGCATTTTCGTCGTCGTGGTCCTCGTCGCCGGCGTCTATCTCCTTCGCCAGAAGCCCCTGCCGGTGACCAGCACGCCGGGGACGGTCAATCCCATCACGGACCAGGGCACGCAGGTTTACGAATACTCCCAGGAAAAGCCCCAGGCGCAGACTCCAGGTGAGAAGCCGGGAGAGAAGCCCGGGGAGCCCCAGACCATGCACTTCTACATCGGGGAAGGTGACAAGGGTCAGCAGACGGCGCAGAAGCAGCAGCCCGGGGAGAAGCCGGTCCCGACTCCTCCCACGCAGGTCCAGCCCCCGCAGGCCCCGGCGCAGCAGCAGGTCCTGGCTCCTCCAACACTGCCTCCCGCAGCCACTCCGCGCACGACGCCAGAGACACCAGCGCAGACTGCGGCGCAGGTGAAGAAGCCGTCCCACCCGGTGAAGCAGGCGGCGGTGGCAAAGCCTCGGCCCGCCCGGCACGTGGACTACTGGATCCAGACCGGCTCCTACAGGAGCCAGTCAAAGGCTGACGAACTGGTTGCTCTCCTGGCGGACAAGGGTCTGAGCGGAAAAGTGTTTTCTTTCGACTCGAACAAGGCAACGTTCTACCGTGTTCGGATTGGTCCTTACTCAAACGCAGCAGAGGCTGATAAGTTCCTGGGGATCGTGAAGCAGATCCAGGGCCTGGAGTCAAGCTTCGTGTCCCAGGTGCTCGGCACGCCGGGCGTAAACTAGAAACCCGTACCGGCCCTAACCCCGGGCCGCAACCGCCTTCAGGGGAAGCGCCGGCGAAGCCAGCGCCTTTTCGTACACCGCCTCGTACTGCGGGACAATCTTGCGATAGTCGAACTCCGCTGCCCTCCTGCGCGCCGCGCGCGCAAAGCGGTGCGCCGTTGCCGAATCCTTCAGGATGGTGATGCACGCGGCAGCCATGGCGTCCACGTCCCCGACGGGGGCGAGGAAGCCGGTGCTTCCGTGGGCCACCACCTCCGGGAGGCCGCCCACGTCGCTCGCCACGACGGGAACGCCGCTGGCCATGGCCTCCAGCGCGACAAGCCCGAAGCTCTCCGTCTCACTCGGCAGAAGGAGCACGTCCGCGGCCCGCAGAAGCGGGGCGACCTCGTCCACGACACCGACATATCTCACGTACGTGTTCAGCTTCAGGGATTCCACCAGCTCCCGGGTTCTGCCGTACTCCGGACCGTCGCCCACCAGCACGAGCCGTGCATCCATGCTCTCCCTGACCCGGGCGAAGATCCGGACAACGTCGCCCAGGCGCTTGATGGGGCGGAAGTTCGAGATGTGCATGAGCGTCACCTGGCGCTCCGAGGACTTTTCCGGAATGCACAGCGCGCTGCGGGTGTGGTGGCGCACCGGGTCCACGAAGTTGTAGACGACCTCGATTTCCCGCCGGATTGAGAGCTGGCGGTAGGTTTCCTCTCTCAGAAACGAGGAGACCGCCGTGACGGCGTCCGACTGGTCAATGGAGAACTCCGTGACCGGTTTGAAGGACGGGCTCGACCCAACGAGCGTGATATCCGTGCCGTGAAGCGTGGTCACGACCTTGAGGTTGAGCTCCGGGGCTATCTGGCGGGCAAGGATTGCAGCAGCGGCGAACGGAATGGCGTAGTGCACGTGGAGGATGTCCAGCTTGTGCGTCCGCGCCACTTCCACCATCTTGGCGGTGAGCGTGAGGCTGTGGGGGAACTGCTTCAGGAGCGGGTGGTTGTCCTGGTCCACCTCGTGGTAGCACACGCGCGGGGGAAGCTCCTGCAGGCGAAGCGGGTTGGCATAGCTGATGAACGCCACGGAATGGCCGCGCTCCGCCAGGTGCTTGCCCAGCTCGGTTGCGACCACGCCGCTGCCCCCGGCAGTGGGATAGCAGGCGATGCCGATGCGCACGCTACCGCCTTTCCCGGCTGGCTCGGAGCTCCCTCTGGGTGGGAGTATGGTAGATCTTGCTGTTCGGAGGCACGCTCTCCGTGATCCACACGTTTCCTCCGATGATGGACCCGCGCCCGATGATGGTATCCCCGCCCAGGATGGTTGCCCCGGCGTAGATGGTCACGTCGTCCTCTATGGTGGGGTGGCGCTTGCGGTTGGCCAGCTCCTTCTGGACGCTGAGCGCGCCCAGGGTGACGCCCTGGTAGAGCTTCACGTGGCTGCCGATGACCGTGGTCTCCCCGATCACCACGCCGGTTCCATGGTCGATGAAGAAGGAGTCCCCGATGGTGGCTCCGGGATGGATGTCGATCCCCGTCGTGCTGTGGGCATATTCGCTCATCATGCGCGGAATCATGGCCACGTCACGCACCCACAGCTCGTGGGCGATGCGGTGCACGAGGATTGCTTCCACGCCGGGGTAGGAGAGGATCACCTCCTCCTGAGAACGCGCCGCCGGGTCCCCGCGGTCCGCCGCCACGACGTCCAGGCTCAGCTTCTGCCTGATTTCAGGAATGAGCTCCAGGAGCTGCTCCACGATCTCCCGCGCCTCACCCGTGCAGTCCTCATGCCGGCCGCAGTCGTTCCTGATGCGGCAGGTGTAGCGCAGGCTCTTCTCCACCTCCGCGCCGAGGGCGCGCGTGATGGACACGATCTTGTCTCCGACGGCGTAGCGCAGCCCGGCGAGGTCCAGCCGCTCCTCCGCGCGGAAGCCGGGAAAGATCAGGGACTCGATGGTCTCCACGATCTGCCCGACGCTCTGCTGGGACGGGAGGTTGGGGCCTTCCAGGTGGTTGATGCCGCCGAGCTCTTCGTAGGATTCAAGGATCCTGTCCACGAGAGACTCGGTGAAATCGGAGCAGGCTCCGCGCAACGGTTCACTCATTGTATGAGAAATTGATCCCCGGCGCGCCCGTTTGTCAAGTCGCGGCCTTTCGCGTACACTCCCCGGCATGCCGCTCACGCTTCCCCTCAGCGCAAGCCTCATCACCGCGGTCATCGTCCAGCTCGCCTGCCAGGCGTTCAAGGTCGTGGTCAATTCCGTCCGCGAACGGCGGCTGGCCCTGTCATGGTTCTTCTCCACGGGCGGCATGCCCAGCGCTCATTCGGCGTTCGTGACAGCGCTGTCGGTCTCCATCGGCCTGAGAAGCGGCTTCCAGTCCGAGCTGTTTGCCGTGGCGTTCGTGTTTTCAATCATCGTGATCTACGACTCCTGGCGATTGCGGGGCGCGGTCCAGCACCAGGCGAAAATCATCAAGATGCTTGCGCGGGACCGCCCGGACGTACCGGCCGGGGAGCTGAGAGAAAACACGGGCCACTCGCCGGCGGAAATCGTTGCAGGAGTCCTGGCCGGCGGCGGCCTTGCACTGCTGGGCTGGCTGTTGCTCCGGTAGTTCGGCTTCGCCGCGCTAGCTTTGATACGCTCCGCGGGAGTACGTCAGCTCGTAGCTGTGGCTGTACAGCTCGAACACGTTCCCGAACGGGTCTTCCACGTACACCATGCGGTAGGGCAGCTCTCCGGGATAATACTCACGGATGGGCATCCTCTGGCGCCCTCCGTTGGCGACGATCTTCTTGACCGTCTCCTCGATCTCGGGATCCTGGATGCAGAAGTGGAAGATCCCGCTCTTGCGGAACTCCAGGTTGTTCTTCGGCTTCACCGTGTCCGGCCATTCGAACAGCTCCACGCCGATCTTGTCCGACGTGGACATGTGGGCGATGCGGAACTTCCCGAACCCCGGGCCGAACACGTCCTTGCACATCACCCCGATGGCGCTGTCATCTTCAACCACCTGCGTGGGCTTCATGATGACGTACCAGCCGAAGCACGTCGTGTAGAAGTCCACCGCCCTGTCCAGGTCGGGGACCGTGATTCCAACGTGAGAGAACGCGCGCGCCTGTGCCATGTCTCGATCCTCCACCGCGGTTATGACCGCGTTCACCGCCGGGCCCGCGCGGTGCGCGGGCGGGTGCTTCTCACGGGCCTCCCGTTGGAGGACTTCCCGTCGGACGAAGCCGCCGGGCCGCCTGCCTGCCGGTAACCCATTCTCTGTGATATCTCCTCAGCCGCCCGAAGGACGATGGACCGGTACCGGGGAATCTCCTTGTCGGGCAGCCTGACGGTCGGGACTGAGACGCTGACGGCAGCGCACACGCCCCCGCGGTTGTCCCGAACCGGGGCCGCAACGCAGCGCACGCCGATTTCGTGCTCCTCGTTGTCGATGGCGTAGCCGTTGTCCCGGATGGAGGCGAGCTCCCGGTCCAGGTCCGGCCGCCGCGTGATGGTGCGCTCGGTGAACTTGACGATCTTCTCTTTCTTCAGAATGTCATTGACGCGATCCACGGGGAGGTAGGCGAGGAGCGTCTTGCCGAGGCCCGTGCAGTACGTCGGGGCGCTCTGGCCGACGCGGGACATCATGGAGACCCGCAGCCCCCGGGCGGATTCGATCTTTCCCAGGTACACGAGGCTCGTGTCGTCCATGGTGGCCAGGTGGACCGTCTCCCCGGTCACATGAGCGACCTCCTTGATGATCGGCTGGGCTTCCCGCCAGAGCTCCAGGCGGTCCAGGACGGACATGCCGATCTCGAAGAGCTTCAGCGTGAGGCTGTACTTCTCCGTCTCGGGATCCTGGCGGACGAATCCCAGCTCCTTGAGCGACGTGAGGAAGCGGTAGACGGTGCTCTTGTTCATGCGGAGGCCGTTCGACGACGCCGAAACCCGGTGGGCGAGCTCGGTGATGCCGAAGCTCTGCTCGTGGGAGAGGCACTCGAGGATCTTCATCGTCTTGACGACTGCCTTGGCGAGCGCGGGTTCGTTCATGCGAAGATACTACACAACAACGGGGCCCCTGTCCAGCACGTTTATAAAACGACGTTTTAATATTGACAGCCCGGGGAGCCGGCGCTACCGTGGTTGGGCGGCGCCGGGACGGGCCCGCCGCGCCGGGGGAGGTGGCCATGGACAGAGTGGACGTCGTTCTGGAGGCCGGGTGCATCCATGCGGAGGGACCGGTCTGGGATGACCGCGCCGGGCGCCTGTACTGGACGGATATCGAGTCCCGCACGCTGTGGCGGCTGGACCCCGTTGCCGGCAGGTCGGAGACCTTTCCCATGCCGGAAAAGGTCTGTTCCATCGCCTTTCGCCGGACCGCCGGCCTGCTGATTGCCTTCGAGACCGGGATCTCGTTCTACGACGTGGAAACCGGAGTCCAGAAAAGGATCGTTGACGTGGAGCCGGACATTCCCGTCACCAGGCTGAACGACGGCAGGTGTGACCGGCAGGGGCGTTTCATCGTGGGCGGCTTCGACCCCACTGAGAAGGGCCTCTCCGCCGCCTACCGCCTGGACGCGGACCTCAGCATTCATCGCCTCTTCGGGGGACTGAGCAGCGCCAACAGCACGTGCTTCAGCCTGGACGGAAAGACGATGTACTACGCGGACTCGCCCCAGGCCGCCATCTGGGCCTTCGACTACGATATCGACACGGGAGAGCCGTCCAACCGGCGGGTCTTCTGCGGATTCAAGGACCAGCCGGGGGTCCCGGACGGCTCGGTCATCGACTCCGAAGGGTGCCTGTGGAACGCGCAGTGGAACGGGGCCCGCGTGGTCCGTTTCCGCCCCGACGGAGCGGTGGACCGCGTCATCGAGATGCCCGTCCGCCACCCCACCTCCGTCGCCTTCGGCGGCCGGGAGCTCGACACGCTGTACATCACCACCTCCCGCCTCATCCTCAGCCCGGAGGAGGCGCGCAAGCAGCCGCTGGCCGGGGCGCTCCTGGCGGTGCGCCCGGGGGTGACGGGGCTGCCGGAGGACAGGTTTGTAAAATAAAACGACGTTTCTAATCTGTTGACATCGGGCCGCCGCGGTCCTATACTCGCACAGGAATGAAACGGTATTTCAATTCGGCGGAGCGCGGCGGCGCGGCCTCCCTGGCGGAGATGGTGGCCGCCTTCCGGGAGTCCCTGGCCGGCCGCGTGGTCGTGGGCCCCTTCTCCAAGTCCAGCGACCCGGCCTTCGTGGAGGTCCTGGGCTACGCCGGATTCGACTTCGTTGTTCTCGACCTGGAGCATGGCCCGAACACCGTGCTCTCTCTCCAGAACCTCATCCGCGCCGCGCAGGTGTCGGGCGTCCTGCCCATCGTCCGTGTGAAGGACGACGTTCCGTCTCTCATCGGAGAAGTGCTGGACGTGGGTGCGGGGGGGATCCAGGTGCCCAAGATCCGATGCGCGAAGGACGTGGAGGAGGTCCTGCGCGCCGGCCGCTTTGCTCCCCAGGGGATGCGGGGGGTCTGCCGCTTCGTGCGGGCGGCGCAGTACTCCGCGACGGAGCGCCACCAGTACTTCAGCCAGTCCAACGACACCATCCTGGTCCTCCAGCTGGAAGGCACGGAGGCCATCGACAACCTTGACGAGATCCTTTCCGTGCGCGGCGTGGACATCGTCTTCGTGGGTCCCTACGACCTCTCGCAGTCCCTGGGGGTTCCCGGGGACGTGGACAACCCCCGCGTGGTGGAGGCCATGCGCGGGATCGTGGAACGCTGCCTGAAGCGCGCCGTCACGGTGGGCACCTTCGTGGACACGCCGGAGAGCGCCCGGACGTGGCGGGACGCGGGGGTCCGGTATCTCTGCTACTCGGTGGACGTTGGGCTGTTCCTGGAGAAGTGCTCCGAGGTGGTCAGGAGTCTTGTGTGAAAGAAAGCCAGGTTCTGGCAGGGAAAGAAGTATTCACAGGAGGTGGACTATGAGGAATACGGCACGGATTCTTGTAGCGCTCGTCGTCCTGTTCGCAATCGCGGCGGGCAGCGCGGCGGGGCAGGGAACGTTCACGTACAAGAAGCTCGTCAGCTATGCGGGTCCGGTCGCCATCAAGGCGCAGTCGGACTTCGCGAAGCTCGCGTACGTGAAGGGAAAGGCGCCGGTCGTCGCGTACATGCCGCCGGCCACGGAGTTCAACTACTACATCGCCATCGGAGAAGGGATCAAGGCTATCGCCAAGACAGTGGGTGCTTCGACGTTCATGCTCGCCCCGCAGAGCGGCTCGGACATCAACGGCCAGATGGGCATGCTCCAGGACGTCATGACGAGAGGCGTGGATGCCATCATCCTCTCCACGCATGACGAGCACGCCGCGGCGCCGCTCGTGAAGCAGGCCGTGGACAGCGGCATCCTGATCGTCATCGTCAACTCGGATATTCTCGACTTCCCCACCCCGGTGCACGGCGTCGTTGGATACAGCCAGCGGCACGGCACCCAGAAGGAAGGGGAGTACGCGAAGAAGCTCATGGCGGGCAAGCAGGTGAAGGTCGGCATCATTGAAGGCCAGCCGGGGTACCACTCCACCGAGCGCTGCGGCGGCTTCATCGACGTCATCTCCAAGCTCTCCAACTTCAAGATCGTGGCAAGCCTCCCCGGGGACTGGAACGTGGAAGGCGGAAACCGGGCCGGCATGGACCTTCTCCAGGCCCATCCGGAGATTCAGATGATCTTCGCGGCCAATGACTACATGATCATGGGCGCGGAGAAGGCGGCGGGCGCCCTCGGAAAGAAGGACCTGATCCTTCTTGGCAACGACGGTGACACAGCCTGCCTCGAAGAGATCAATGCCGGCAACGTGACGGCCACCGTGAATACCACCCCGTTCGTCATGGGGCAGATCGCCCTCCAGGTAGCGCTGGACGGGCTCTATGGCAACTTCAAGGGCGGTTTCGTGGAGACGCCCACCGTCATCACGGACAAGTCCAACGCCCTGAGCTTCCTCAAGAAGCCCGAGAACCTCTTCCCCAAGCCTTCGAAGCCGTTCTAAGGACCGAAGGCACGAATGGCATGACGGCCGCGCCGGCTGAAAGGCCGGCGCGCGCCGCCAGCCAGCTCGACAGCCGATACTCGTTGAAAAAAACCGAAATGCGTGTGGCAAACTCGGCGGCGAGGGCGTACTATGGGGAGTGAGATGCAGCCCCTTTGGGAGCTGGAGTCGATCCACAAGTACTTCCCCGGTGTGAAGGCGCTTGACGGCGTCGACATCCGGATATTTCCCGGAGAGGTGCACGGTCTGCTCGGGGAGAACGGGAGCGGCAAGTCGACGCTGGTGAAGTGCCTCTCCGGCGTGCACCAGCCCACGGCGGGCCGCATCCTCCTGCGGGGCTCTCCCACCGTCATCCACGATCCGTTCGTCGCCCGGTCCCTGGGAATCGCCACGATCTACCAGGAGCTCTCTCTCGTTCCCAATCTCACCGTGGCGGAGAACATCTTCCTGGGCCGGCTGCCGCGGCGCGGCCTGGGCGTCGTGGTGGACTGGTCCAGCGTCTGGAAGCGCAGCAAGGCCCTTCTTGAACGGCTGGGCATCCCGCTGGACCCGGGGGCCGTGGTTGCCGAGCTGTCCGTCTCCGAGCAGCAGACCGTGGAGATCGCCAAGGCACTGTCCCAGGATGCAAGCCTGCTCATCATGGACGAGCCCACGGCATCCCTGGGAATGGACGAGGTCACCCGGCTGCACGAGATCGTGCGCACCCTCGCGCGGCAGGGATGCGCCGTGATCTACATTTCCCACCGGCTGGACGAGGTCGCCGGTCTCGTGGACACCGTCACCGTCATGAAGGACGGAAAGGTCGTCGCAAACGAGAGCATCCGGAACATCGCCATGGCCCGGATCGTCAGCCTCATGATCGGCGGCGATTTCAGATCTCACTACCCCAAGGAGAGAAACCGGACTGACGAGGTCCTCCTCGAGGTGGAGAACATCCGCACGGCCCGCGGCGTGCGGGGCGCGAGCTTCACCGTCCACCGCGGCGAAGTGGTCGGGCTCGCCGGGCTCATCGGAACGGGACGCACGTCCATTGCCCACGCGCTGTTCGGCATCGAGCGAGTCACGGACGGCCGGGTCACGCACTTCCGCAGGACAGGCGCGGCCCGCGATTCGCGCTTCTCCTCTCCCGGCCGGGCCATCGCGGACGGCGTGGCGCTTCTCACGGAGGACCGCAAGTCCACCGGTCTTTTCATGAACTTCACCGGGGTCCACAACATCTCGATCGCCCGTCTCTCCCAGATCTCCCGGGCCGGCGTCCTGGACCTCGGCCGGGAGCAGAGCCTGGTGCAGGCCCACTTCGAAAACCTTCGCATCACACCCACGGCGCGGGACCGGTCCGTGCAGTTCCTCTCCGGCGGCAACCAGCAGAAGGTGATCATTGCCCGGTGGATCTTTTCCGAGGCGGACGTGTTCATCCTGGACGAGCCCACGCAGGGGATCGACGTGGGCGCGAAGGTGGAGGTCTACAACCTCATCAACCGGCTCACGCGGGAGGGCAAGGGCGTCATCCTCATCAGCTCGGACCTGGAGGAGCTCCTGGCCATCAGCGACACGATCTGCGTGGTGAGCGACGGCCGCATCGTGGAGTCCCGCCGGGCGGAGGAGATCGACCGGAAGTACCTGATGGAAAAAGTGTTCACGCGCCAGACACGGGAGAAAGGAAGCGCATGGCAAGAAGGGTGACAAGCTCGTCCATCATCGGCCCCGTCATCGCGACGGCGGTCGTCACGCTGATTGTCGGCCTGACCACCGACCGGTTCTTCATGATGGGGAACCTGCGCAATCTCGCGCTCCAGGTGAGCATCGTGTCCCTCGTGGGGATCGGGTCCACGCTCGTGATCATCGCCGGCGGCATCGACCTGTCCCCGGGATCGGCCATCGCCCTGCTCACGATGATCCTTGCGTCCATGCTCAAGTTCATGCACATTCCGCTCATCGTTGCCGTTGCATTGACGGTGCTGATCGGAGCAGGCCTGGGGCTCTGGAACGGCGTGCTCACCGCGTACCTGCGGATCCCGGCGTTCATCACGACCGTTGCCTCCCTGAGCATCTTCCGGGGTCTCGCCTTCATGTTCAACCTGGGCTCTCCCATCTTCTCCATCTCGGACACCCTCACGAAGGTCTTCTACAACACGTTCCTCGGAATCCCCTACGTGCTCATCTACGTGATCATCTTCTTCGCGCTCGCCGCATTCGTCATGAACTACACGGAGATGGGCCGGCGGATGTACGCCGTCGGCGGCAACGCGAACGCAGCCCGGTTCTCCGGCGTGAACACGAAGGGCGTTGTGATGCTCAGCTTCATCGTGGCCGGGATGATGGCAGGATTCGGCTCCATCCTCATGGCGGCGCGCCTCAACTCCGGCTCTCCGAACTACGGCGTCGGCATGGAGCTGTCCGCCATTGCCGCGGCGGTCATCGGCGGGGCGAGCCTGCAGGGCGGCAAGGGGAACGTCATCTCCACGCTCTTCGGCGCCCTGACGATCACCATCGTCCAGAACGGCCTCAACCTCCACGCCGTGGAGACCTCCGTCCAGGGAGTGGTCATCGGCCTGATCATCATGCTGGCCGTGTTCATCGACATGTGGCGCGTGGAGATGTGGTCCGCAGTCTCACGACTGGCGCGCGTTCTTGCCCGGCAGCGGCCCGCGGAGCGGGGCCGCCGGTAAGAGGAAGCTGTCGATGGCGAAGTTCAAGGTGTACATCAGCGATTACGACTACCCTGACAACGAGATCGAGAAGTCGATCCTCGAGCCCATCGGTGCCCAGGTGATCGGCTTGCAGTGCAAGACCGGAGAGGGACTGGCCGAGCTGGCGGCGGACGCGAACGCCATCCTCCAGCAGTACGCGAAGATCCCGCGATCCACCATCGAGAAGCTGAAGGTCTGCAAGGCTATCTGCCGCTACGGAACGGGCGTGGACATCGTGGACGTGGAGGCAGCGTACGAGCACGGCATGGTCGTGACGAACGTTCCCGACTACGCCATCGACGAAGTGGCGGATCACTCCATTACGCTGGCCCTGATGCTGATCCGGCGCATCCCGTGGTACGCGGAGGCAACGCGGGCCGGGCGCTGGCACTGGAGCGAATCCCGGGGGCCCATCCAGAGGCTGCGGGATTCCACGTGGGGACTCATCGGGTTCGGCCGCATCGCGCAGAACATCGCCCGCAAGGTCCGCGCGTTCAACTTCCATGTCATCTCCTGTGACCCGTACGTGTCGGCCGGATTCATGGCCACGTACGGCGTGGAGAAAGTGGATCTGGATGCGCTGTACGCCCGCTCTGATGTCGTGGACATCATGTGTCCGTACACCCCGGAAACGGAGCACCTCATCAACGAGAAGGCTCTGCAGAGGATGAAGAAATCCGCCGTGCTGATTGACTGCTCACGGGGGAAGATCGTGGACGACAAGGCCCTGTACCGAGCCCTGACGGAGGGATGGATCGCCTCTGCGGGCCTGGACGACACGGAGGAAGAGCCGGCGAAGCTGGACCACTGGGACCCGGCGGACAATCCACTTTTCTCGCTCGAGAACTGCATCATCACGCCTCATGTCGCGTACGTGTCTGAGGGGTCGCTCCGGGAATGCCGCCACGTCGCGGCAGAAAACGCGAAGGCGGTGCTGCTGGGAAAGACGCCGCCGGATCTCGTGCGCCCCCGGCGGTAGGGACGGCAGAGCCTGCTGGAGGGCATCAGAGCCCGCGGCGAGCGGGAGAAGGAGAAGCTGGACATGCAGAAGATCGTCGGCGGGCACGCGGTGGTGGATCCCCAGATGCTGAAGAAGTATGCCGGGCTCAAGGACGTCATGAGCGTCTCCTGCGTCGTGAGCGACGCCCAGGAGCGGGCCAACGTGATGAGGAGCTGCATGAAGATGCGCAGCGTCGTGCAGACCTTTATCGGCCCGGCGCTCACGGTGAAGCTGACCGCGGGAGACATCGTGGACTGTCTTGCCATCTTCGACGTGGCGAAGCCCGGGGACGTGGTTGTGATCGACGCCTTCGGGGAGAGCGAGACCTCCATCTGGGGCGGCCTCATGTCGGGCCTCGCGCGGGCCGCCGGGGTGGTCGGCGTGGTCATCGACGGGTCGGCCCGGGACACCGATGAGGCGAGGATGCTCGGCTTCCCCATCGTGTCCGCCCACGTCTGCCCGCGTGCTTCCCACAGCGCCTACTCCGGCCGCTTCGAGCCCATCGAGATCAACACGCCCATCGTCTGCGCCGGAGTGCGGGTGAGCCCCGGGGACATGATCGTGGCCGACGAGATCGGCGTCACCGTCGTGCCCTCCGCCGACCTCCCTCTGGTCTACGAAAAGGCAGTCGCCCAGGCGGACAAGGAGGCGAAGACGCGCGCCGACATCCTGAAAGGGCTCGGCGTGAAGGAGCTGCTGGCGAAGTACGGCAGGCTCTGAGGGACCAATCCCAAGCCGCGGCCGCGCGGCGCGCCGGGAGCCGCCCGCGAACGTTTTTGGTTGACGGGGCGGGGTGCGCCATGATATAACATTTTTGGAACGGTGTTTTATTACTGAGATCTCGCAAGGAGGGTATGACCATGAAGCGTTTTGTGGTTTTGTGTTTCGCGTTTGCGGGGATGGTCGGCTTCCTCCTCGCCTTCGGCGGGGTGGAAAAAGCGGCGGCGCAGGCGAGCGTCTTCCAGGGCGCTCCGGGCGAGGAGTATATCGCCGTTGCGTGCATGGGGAACCTCGAATACTTCAGCGCCCACAAGTTCGCCTGGAAATGGATGGGGGACAAGCTCGGTGTGAAGACGAGCTACATCGGGCCGGCGGAGTTCGACGTTCCGGGTCAGGTGACCGCCCTTGACCAGGCCATTGCGCGCAGGCCCGCGGGGATCATGGTATTCGGCGTCGATGAGAGCCTGAAGCCCGGGATCGACAAGGCCGTTGACGCGGGCATTCCTGTTGTTACCTTCAGCGGCGACGTTCCTGATTCCAAGCGCTCGACCTTCGTCGGCACGAACCAGCACGACCTGGGGTATTTCGGCGGCCAGAAGATCGCGGAGCTCCTCGGAGGCAAGGGCGATGTCGCAATCCTCAGCCTGCCCGGAGTTGGCATGTTCGATGCCCGGGAGCAGGGCTACCGCGATGCGTTCTCGAAGTACCCGGGCATCAGGGTCGTGCAGACCGGAGACACGAAGGCCGACACGGTGACGGCAATCAACACGGCAAAGGCCATCATGCAGAGGTTCCCCAACCTCACCGCCTTTGCGTGCACTGATTCGACGGGAGGGATCGGTTCCGCAACCGCGGTCAGCGAGGCCGGGAAAATGGGCAAGGTCAAGATCATCTCGATTGACCGCAACTCGGACGTCCTTGAAAAGGTCAAGTCCGGCTTCCTGACGGGTACCCTCGCGCAGGACGACGTCGGGGAGATGGTCTGGGGGCTCCTGGTTCTGTTCAGCAAGCGCCATTTCGATCCGCCGCTCTCCTCGAACAACGTGAAAGCGAAGGTCGATGCGGCGCCCTACAACATGTTCCTGTCCATCAGCTGGGTCGACAAGTCCAACGTCGACTACTTCCTCGAAGCGAACAAGATGTACCGGTAGGCGGACATCTCGAAAGGGAGGGCTTTCAAGCCCTCCCTTTCCGTCATAGAATCTCATCACGCGGAATTCCCTGAAGGAGTCTCATGAGCGATCTGCTTGTCGTAGAGAACCTTCGAAAGAGCTTCCCCGGTGTGCTCGCCGTTGCCGACGTGAGCTTTTCGCTGCGCAAAGGGGAGATTCTTGCCCTGATCGGAGAGAACGGGGCCGGCAAGAGCACCCTGAGCCAGATCCTCGGCGGCGCCGTCCGTCCGGACAGCGGCAAAATCATCCTGGAAGGGAGGGAGGTCTCCTTTGCAACGCCGCAGGAAGCCATCCACGGCGGCATCAGGATGATGTTCCAGGAGCTCTCCCTCGTGGGCAGCCTCTCCATCGCGGAGAACATCTTCGCAAACCGGCAGCCCGTCGGAGCGCTGAACGGTATCAGGTGGAAGCAGCTCTACCGGGAGACCGCTGAGTTTCTCCAGCGCTTCCATGTCTCCCTCAACCCCCGCTCCCTCGTCAAAAGGCTGGTCAAGGGAGAGCAGCAGATCCTGGAGTTCCTCAAGGCTATCTCCACGTCGCCGCGGGTCCTCATCCTGGACGAGCCTACCTCGTCCCTCACGGAGACGGAGTCCGCGTACCTGATGGACAACATCCGAACGCTGCGCGCGGAGGGGATGTCGTTCATCTACATCACGCACAAGCTCTCCGAGGTGTTCAGGATCAGTGATCGCGTCATCGTCATGCGGGACGGCCGGCACGTCGGTTCGCGGCCGACATCCCAATGCACGGAGCGGGACCTCGTCGCCATGATGGTGGGCCGCGACATCGCGGACAATTCCACGCGCCCCGCGGCGAAAACGGACGGCGAGTGCCTCAGGATCGAGAACTTCTCCCGGCGGGGTGCATTCTCGGGAATCAGCTTCACCGTACACAAAGGGGAGATCCTCGGGCTTTCCGGGCTCGTCGGCTCCGGGAGGACAGAGCTGGCGCGTGCCGTGTTCGGGATGGACCCCCACGACGGCGGACGAGTGTTCCTCGAAGGCCGGCCGGTACGGTCCGACAGCCCCCACGAGGCGATCCGGGCCGGCATTGCGTACCTGACCGAAGACCGCAAGGAGCTGGGGCTGTATGTGAACATGCCCATTCGGGACAACCTCATTGCCCCGACGCTCCGCCGCTTCACCAGCGCGTTCGGTTTCATGCAGAACAAGCCGATCAATGACTTCGCGGCAGCGAAGATCCGGGAATTCTCAATCGCATCCCCGTCCTCATTCAAGAAAGTCGGGAAGCTTTCCGGCGGCAACCAGCAGAAATGCCTCGTGGCCACCTGGGTCGGGACGGACCCGAAGGCGATTTTCCTCGACGAGCCGACCCGGGGCGTGGACGTCGCATCCCGGGCTGACATCTACATGAAGATCGAGGAGCTTGCGAGCGCCGGCATCGGCATCATCCTGATCTCCTCTGATCTGCCGGAGCTCATAGGCTTGTGCGACCGGATCCTCGTCATGCATCATGGAAGGATCGTCGGGGAGGTCGAGAGAAAGGACTTCTCGGAGGAGCTGATTCTCTCGTATGCAACGGGACTGCAGTCTGACAGGGGGGAGGAACAGAGGCGTCATGGGTAGTCAGCAGGAAGTCAGCTCTCACCGGATCCGCAGCCGCGTTGCAGCTGTTTTTGCCTTTCGGGAATCTATTCTCATCCTCGTGCTCGTGGTCGGCGGCATCGGCATGACCATTGCTTCCCCGGTGTTTCTCACCTGGCCGAATCTTGAAGCAATCCTTCTCGGGCTGTCGGTCGAAGGCACCATCGTGGTGGGAATGGTGATCCTCCTCGTGTCCGGAGGGCTCGACCTGTCCGTCGGCTCCACCCTGGGCTTCACCGGAGTTGTCTGCGGGCTGGCGCTTGTCGCGGGCGTGCCGGCCCCGCTTGCCATCCCGCTTTCCCTCGTCGCGGCATTCGGCGTGGGAATGGTGAACGGTGTCCTCATCGCAAAGCTGAAGATGAACCCCTTCATCATCACGCTGGGCATGATGATCACCATCCGCGGCCTGCTCCTCGTGATTGCCGGGGGGCGCGCCGTGCTGAACCTTCCCCCGTCCTTCACCGTCATCGGGCAGGGCAGGCTGGCGGGAATCCAGTACCCCATCATCGTCGTCGTGGCGCTCGCCGTCATCGGGGACCTGCTTCTGCGGAACACGCGCTTCTTCCGGCAGAACTACTACGTCGGAGGAAAAGAGCAGGCGGCCCGCCTCTCCGGGATCAAGGTGGACTTCATCAAGATCTTCAACTACTGCCTGATCGCCGTCATCTCGGGGGTCTCCGGCCTCATGATCACCGCCCGGTTCGGCTCCGCCTCGGTCACCGTGGGGTCGGGCATCGAGCTGCGCGTGATAACGGCGGCGATCATCGGCGGCGCAAGCCTCAACGGCGGGGAAGGCTCCGTGCTCGGGGCTCTCCTGGGTGCGCTGTTCATGGGCATGCTTGCCAACGCGCTCAACCTGCTCGGGGTGGACGTCTACTGGCAGAACCTCGTGACGGGCGTGATGCTGATCCTTGCCGTGGTGTTCGACATGATCAACGAGTCACGCAAGGAGCACAGGACCTAGGCAAATCGCGCGAAGCGCGATATCCGGTAGACGTATCCGACCGTGCCAGTCGACACGCTCGCAGGACCCATGCCGCTACTTCACTATCTCCCAGGTCCCCGACTTCTCCGACCTGAACAGCGCGTCCAGCGCCTTCTGGTTGTTCACCGTGTCCTCCGGGGGCTGGGGGACCGGACCACCGGCCCGCACCGCGCGGGAGAAGGCGTCGAACACCTCCGCGAACTGGTCGACGGGGGGGATCGAGATGGTCCTCGTCCCCTGCCACGTGGTCAGCGTCATCTCCACGGGCGCATCGGGATAGGCGTTGAACGGCACGTGGACGGCGAGATGCCCCCCGGAGCCGACCACGTCCACCTGCTGCCATGCCTGGGTCTGTGTGCCCACGGTGAACACGGAGCGCGCTTTTCCGAAATCCAGCACGCCGGTCGTGAGCGTGTCCGTCTTCAGCGCCGGATCCCGGTGCAGGAGGCCGAGCACGCGCGCGGGCTCGCTTCCCACCATGAAGCGCGCGGTGGATACGGCGTACGAGCCGACGTCTCTCAGTCCGCCCCCGCCGATCTCGAGGATGTTCCTGACGTTCGTGGGATCGGGAAACATGTAGGAGAAGAAGGAGTGGACGGCGTGGATCTCCCCGAGCTCCCCGCCGCGCACGAGCTCCGCGGCCCGGATCCACTGTGGATGGAAACGGTACATGAGGGATTCCATGACGAGGACTCCCTTGCGTTTTGCGTGGTCGAACGCGTCCTGCCCCTCGGCGGCATTCATGGCGAACGGCTTCTCGCAGAGCACGTGCTTGCCCGCGTCCGCCGCTTTCTTCACCCACTCAGCGTGGAGGTGGTTGGGGAGGGGAATGTAGACCGCCTCCACTTCCCGGTCGGAGAGGAGCTCCGCGTACGAACCATGCGCACGCGGGATGCCGAGCCTCGCCGCCGCCGCCCGCGCCCTGTCGAGGCTGCGCGAGGCGATTGCCTGCACGACGTTCGTCGAGGTCTTCCTTACGCTCCAGTTGATCTTGCCCGCGAAATGGCTGGAAACTCCCAGCACGCCCCACGTCACCGGCTTCATCTGGTTCCTTCCTTCCCGCTGCTCCGCACCGATACCAGGACCTTGATCCGCGGCTCCTTGCGGGCGCGCACGTACTCGAATGCTTCAATGGCATCGTCGAACGAAAAGATCTTCGAAATAAGAGGCCGCACCCGAACGGCCCCGGATTCCATGAGGCGAAGCGCCGCAGGAAATGCGTTGGGGCTTGCCAGTGAGCCGACCATGATGATGTCCCGCGTCACCACGTAGTCGATGTCTGCTGCAACCGACGGCGCGCCGGTGATGCTCAGCACGTTGATGCGGCCCCCGGGGGCCGTCAGGTGAATGGCATCATTGAGCGCCGCCGGGTTCCCGCTGCATTCGGACACCAGCTCCGGCGGGCCTTCCAGGACCCGCGTCACCTCACGCGCGATATCCGCGGCGGACGAGTCCAGGAGCGGAATGTCCAGCTCCCGCGCTGTCCGCGCATGCTCCACGCTGGGGGCAATCAGGACCACGCGGGAAGCGCCCAGGCATCGGCACATCTGGGCCGTCAGGAAGCCGATCACACCGTCCCCGAAAACGGCGGCCCGGTCCCCCGGCCTCACACCCGTGCGGCGCAGCGCGTTGAGACAGGTCGCGGCCGGCTCCGAGAGCGCGGCCTCCTCGAGGGAGATGCTTGGCGGAATGGCGTAGGTGTGCCGGGCCCGCGTGCGCACGTATTCCGCGAAGGCTCCGCTCTCCCCGATGACTCCCAGCTCGGTGCGCTGCCGGCACAGGTGGTACTCCCCGCGGAGACAGCTCACGCACCGTCCGCACCCCAGGCTGATGTCGCCCACCACGCGGTCTCCCGGCTTCAGGCCGGCAGCCCCGGAGCCGGCAGCCCCGGAGCCGGGAGCCCCGAAGCCGGCCCCCCCTGAGCCGACAGCTTCCACGATGCCCGACCATTCGTGCCCCGGGGTGAGGGGAAGAGTGGTCAGCCCCTGCCGGATGTACGGCATGCGGCCGTCATACAGCTCGATGTCGGTAGCGCAGATGCCGACCGCGGCCACGCGGACAAGCACCTGGTCCGCGGCGAGCTCGGGCACGGGGACCTGCTCCATGCGCATGTCCAGCGGGCCGTGGATGCGCAGGGACCTCATGAGGGGCGCCGTCATGGTCCTACAGTAGCGCACCGGCCGGGACCTGTCCAGAACATGAAACGATGTTTTAAAATGAGGGATTGACAACGGAAGGCCCCGCGGTGCAAGAATCCGTCAAGACGCTTCCAGGAGGGCAGGGATGGCCAGGTACGTGACGTTCGGTGAGATCATGGTGAGGCTGAAGCCCCCCGGCGCGGAGCGGTTCTTTCAGAGCCCCGTCCTGGAGGCGACATTCGGCGGGGGAGAGGCGAATGTCGCGGTGGCGCTCGCCGGATTCGGCAGCCAGGCCGCCTTCGTGACGGTGATCCCGCAGAACGCGGTCGGGGACGCGTGCATCGGAGAGCTTCGACGCCACGGCGTGGACACCTCTCTCATCGTTCGCAAGGGAAGCCGGCTGGGCCTCTACTTCCTGGAAGGAGGGGCGAACCAGAGGCCGTCCGTCGTGATCTACGACCGGGCAGGGTCGGCAATCGCGGAGGCAAAAAGGGGAGACATCGACTGGGACAGGAGCTTCGATGGAGCGGACTGGTTCCACGTGACGGGAATCACGCCCGCCATCTCCCTCTCTGCGGCGGAGCTCGCGCTGGAGGCGGTGAAAAAAGCCCGGGCGCGCGGGCTCAAGGTCTCCTGTGACTTGAACTACCGCAAGAACCTGTGGAAATACGGCAAGCGGGCTCCCGAGGTCATGGGCGAGATCATGAAGTCCGTGGACGTGGCGATTGCCAACGAGGAAGACTGCCAGAACGCGCTCGGCATCGGCGCGGCTGCAGACGTCGAGTCGGG
>DATKLM010000196.1:0-8287 GCA_035542415.1 Spirochaetia bacterium | reverse complement strand
TTGATCTGCAGGGGGTCTTCCGAGACGACCTCGATGATCCCCTGGCGTTTCAATCCTTCCAGCATGATTGCAACGACCCGCTGCAGGGGCATCTCCAGGAGGAGCGCGACCTCGATGGGATGGAGGTCCGTGACGATCTTCCCTTTCACCTGGTAGGTGCCGCCGTACAGCTTGGGAGGAATCCAGTTGTCACCGGCCCATCGGATCCCTTCGACCTTCTCAAGTGTTTTCCCGTAGCCCCGGGTCTTCAGGACATACAGCAGGAGGACGATGGCCGCCATGACGGCGAACACGATGACCGCCACGGGAATGCCCGGGTATGGCCAAAGGCCGGCTCCTGGAGGCGCCGTGACACCGGGAGCACCGGCGCCGCCACCGGCACTTCCGGCTCCCTGGCCCGCCGAGGTCGACTCCGAGAGGACGCCTGCCTGCATGGGAACCTTCGCCCGATCAAGGTAGAACTGCAGTCTCTGCGTCTGCCGGGCCTGCACCGGCTCCTGGTGGAACCTTACGGTCAGGTACCAGCCATCCGCTCCTTTCGTCCCGTACGCGTCGATGCTGTTTTCCTGATTCATGTACCGCTCGGTCCGAAAGCCAAGTCCGCTCAGCACATCCGCGTCGACCTTCTCTCCCTCCACCTTGATGGGAAGGACGATTCTGACCGTACGGTGCTGCAACGGCTCGTCCCATTGCTCGGGAGCCCAGTCCAGGTAGAAGAGGTCTCCGTAGCTTGCGGACCTGGTCCAGCCCATGAGCCCCGGCCCCGAGAGATCGCCCCCGTAGTTGAGGAAGTAGATGGCGGAGCCGGTGAAGCCCTGGCCGCCGGCAAGAACCACGTCGAATCGCCTGTTTCCCAGGTCGCGGATGTCGAGGCCCACCCTTCGGCCGCCGCCGAGGTCGGCATAGCACTGCTTCATGTTGAACACCGGGCGAACCGCGGCTCCCTCGAAGTAGAAGCCGTGCATCACGCCGCCCGTCGCCGTCCAGTCGAGGCTCTCGTAGACGTCCGCCTTTCCGTCCGGACGGACCACCATGTCTATCTCCACGGACTTCAGGTCCGCGGACACCGCGAGTGCTGCGGGCGCCCCAAGCACTGCCAGGCACGTCATGAGGAGTCCGAGAACGAGCGTTCGTTTCATGTTTCTTTTTCCAGCTCTTTCGCGATTGCAAGCCGCTGGGCGTCACTCACGCCCAGCAGGTCTTCCACGGTCTTCTCCTTGATCACCCGGGCGCATTCCATGATGTCGCGGGCAAAGACGTCCGCCGGATCCGCCGCGGACCCGCCGCCGGAGGGGCCGGCATCCGCCGGGGCTTCGTACCTGCGCTCGGTCGATTCCTCATCCCGTTCGCCCAGGTAGACCTGGCAGATCTCCAGCACGCGCTCGATTCGTTCATTGGCGAAAGGGGAGTAGCTGGAGACCTCGCGGCACTTCTCGAGGTACATCCCCGACTCCTGGAGGAAGTACTCGATGGCTTTGATGATCTTCTCATCCCCGATCCTGAGGACGGAGATCCGCTCCCGGAGCTGCTCGCAGGAGGCGATCTTTTTTCGGATCTTCGCCAGGCGATCTTCCTCGCTTTCCTGGACGATCTCCCGGGCCCCGCGGCGGGAGAAGAAAACAGCAAACGTGACACCGAGGTACGCCGCGACGAGTACGAGAACGGGCACCAGCGCGCGATCACGGAGAAAAACGATGGACAGGACGATGAGAGCGGCAGTGACGGAGGCCAGGACGGCAGAAAGCCGGGATCGGAGATACAGGAGGAGGGGATTCTTTGGGGGCATTACCCCCACTGTGCATCCCCTCCCGCTCAATTGTCAATGGATTCACAAATCCGCGGCGGGGGATTCAGGCGCCCGCGACTCCGCGACAGCCGGGCTCGAAGGATCACCGGCCTCCAGCGAGGCCTCCTTGCGGTACCAGTCCACCTTGCGCGTCAGATACATGACGATTCCCAGGAGCGCGAAGAGGCCCACGGCGCCGATGAGAAGCGCGAAGTCTTCCGAGTTGAGAACGACAGCCAGGAAGCCGTAGGCCGCAGCGAGCACCGGAAGCATGACTATTCCCGTGCTCCTCTTCACGACGGCCACGGTGTAGAGCGTGACCAGGGCGGCGCAGGCCGCGCTTGCCGCGGCGTAGGCGAGCGCAAATCCGATGTGCTCCGCCAGCGACAGGAGAAGGAGGTAGAAGATGCAGTCCGCCAGGCCGATCAGGAGGTACTGCAGGGGATGGATCCGGCGGCCCGAGAAGACCTCGAAGAGGAACAGGGTGCCGAAAGGCAGGAAGAGGAAGAGCAGGCCGTACTTCAGCGCCCGCGTGGTTTTCAGGTATGTGTCCACCGGGGTCATGAGACTGACCCCGAATCCAGTGCCCAGCACGGACTGCGGCTCAATCTCCGCGCCCCTCCAGCGCTGCGGGTACGCCCGGGCCATCGAGATGACGCGCCATTGCGCATCGAATCCCGCTGTGCTGAGCGACCGGCGCACCGGGAGGTAGGAGCCGTTGAAGTTCGGACTTTTCCACGGAGAGCTGATGGTGACTACCGTCTCGTCGCCGAGGGGGAGAAACCGGATGGAGTCTCCGCCGCGAAGGGCGAGCGTGAAGGAGAAGGGGATTGCACCGCCCGACGAAGCGCCCCGTCCTTCGGTGGCCGCCCCGCCGGGGCCCAGCCCGGAAAGTGAGGCGCGGATCTCGCCGGCGAACATCCCGGCGCCTCCCTTGCCTGAGTGGAACTCTCCCTTCGTTCCTCCCCAGGACAGCGGCACCCGCTCCTGCAGGGCGCGCATGTCGGGGAGCTCCAGGGAGAGCGCGGCCTGGTCCCAGAGGATGTCAGCCGGGCTCACGCGCCACCCCGAGAAGTCCGGCGCGTGGAAGGTGCCGCGCAACGACAGGTCTGCCGTGGAGACGGTGACCTCGTACATTCCCCGGCTTCGCGTCTCCGGGAGGAGCCTCCCGTCGATCACGAGGGAGTCGGGAAGGAAGAAGGCGGCCTCCACGGATTCCACGCGTCTGCCCTTTTCGTCAGTGGAATGCGCGATGTACGGAACGGTGAGGATCGGACCGGCGAGCGTCTGTTCCCCGCCCCACGACTGCATGATCTCCGACTCCGTCTGCTTTCTCCGCTCCTCGCGTTCCCGCACGAGGAGCTGGAACATGAACAGGGGCCAGAGAAACAGGAGAAGCAGGACGCCGATGATCACGAGCTTCACGATCACGGAATGCCTGCGCGCCGCGCGCGCCACGGTGGTGTGTGTACTCATGCCGCAGATCGTAGGCCCGGCACGTTGATGCTTCCTTGCGGCGCTGTTGTTTCTTCGTGGAGGATTGTTGCGACATTGTGGCAGCCGTCCCGCGATTTCAAAGCCGCCGGCAGCGTGGTAGACTTCTGCCCGTGAAGGAAACCGACGCCCCGCTCATCGCCATCGTGGACGATGAGGAGCACCTGCGCGCCACCGTCTCCAAGGCGCTCACCCGCGACGGGCACCGGGCGCGGGGCTTCGCCGACGGTGCCGAGGCGTGGCGAGAGTTCGAGAAGAATCTTCCCGATCTCGTCATCCTGGACATCCTCATGCCTCGGATGGACGGGCTGGAGCTGTGCCGGCGCATCCGGTCACTGTCGCAGACAATTCCGGTCATGTTTCTCACATCGCGGGACGAGGAGTTCGACCGGGTGCTCGGCCTGGAGCTTGGCGCTGACGACTACCTCTGCAAGCCCTTTTCGGTGCGGGAGCTTGCGGCCCGGGTGAAGGTGCTCCTGCGCCGGGCCGGTGTGCGGACCAACGGAGGCGCCGAGGAGGCCGCCGCCGAAGAGACGTCCGCGGAGGAGACATCCGCGGCAGGGGGCGGTCCCGACGTTTCCTCCGGCCCGCTCACCCTGGATGCACGGCGATTCACCGCTTCATGGAACGGGCAGCCCGTGCGCTTCACCGTGACGGAGTTCCGCATTCTTCACGCGCTGGCGCGGCAGGAAGGGTTCGTGAAGACGCGAGAGCAGCTGCTCGCGGAGGCGTTCCCCCAGGATTCCTCCATGAGCGACCGGACCATCGATTGCCATATCCGGCGCATCCGCGCGAAGCTCCAGCTCATCGATGATGGATTTGACGGGATCGAAACTCTCTACGGGCTGGGCTACCGCTGGAGGGCGCGCTGAGGAATGGGCGCAGGCTCGGCGCCCGGGCGGTTCCGTTCGCTGCTCTCCCGCATCTCCACGCGCCTTTTCGCCTTCAACATCCTCATCGTGTTTCTCCCGATTGCGGGGTTTCTCTCCCTGGGGACGTACGAAAGGCAGCTCCTTGCGTCCCTCGAAGGCGCGCTCGTTCAGCAGGGCCGCGTGCTGGCCTCCGCCCTGGAGGACAGCGGACCGTCCCTGGACAGGGAGGCGTCACGCATCATCATCCGCCTCCGGCAGCGCCACGATGCGCGCGTGCGGGTCGTCGACATCGCGGGCAAGCTTCTTGCGGACTCCAGCAGGCTGGCGCCCGCATCGGGCCGGGAGAGCGCCGGCGGCCGGGCGGGTGAAAGTCCGCCCGCGCGCGCAGCGCAGGAGACCTTTCTCTACCGGCTTGCGTCCCTGCCCGTGCGGCTCTCCCGCCGGGTCCTCCGCGCGCCCGTCCCTCCGGCAGACTCGGATGAGTACTACGCCGGGTCCGACACGCTCTCCGGCGCAGAAGTGCTGGACGCGCTGGCCGGCCAGTACGGCGCGGCCACGCGCGTGTCCCGGGGCCAGCAGTCCGTGACCCTCTACTCGGCCATCCCCATCTTCGGCTCGGCCCGGGTGATCGGCGCCGTCGTGGTGTCCCAGTCCACCTACCGGATCCTGAGTGATCTGTACGCGCTCCGCCTGGACATCTTCCGCCTGTTCCTCTGGTCCATCGCGACCTCGGCGATGCTCAGCCTGCTCCTCTCCGCTACGATAACGGCGCCGCTTCGGAGGCTTCGCGACCGCGCGCAGGGGATCCTCGATGCCCGGGGCCGTCTCACGGGCCGTCTCGCGCCGCTCGCCCGCCGGGACGAGATCGGCGACCTCTCCCGCAGCCTCGAGGCGCTGACCGAGAGGCTCGCCCGGCACGTCCGTCTTGTGGAGAGCTTCGCGTCGGACGTGTCCCACGAGCTGAAGAACCCGCTCGCTTCTATCCGGTCCGCGGTCGAGCTCGCCCAGGGCGAGCCGGACGCGGGCGAGCAGCGCGAGCTGCTGGCCATGGCGCTCAGCGACGTCAACCGCATGGAGCGCCTCCTTGACGGAGTGCGCGACATTTCCCGCATCGACAGCGGTGACGGAGGTGGCGAGGCAGGCGGCGCCGCGCCGGAAACGACGGCCGATGTCTGCCAGATCGCTGAACGAGTGCTGGAAGCGTTCCGCATGCGCATGGACGGAGGGCGGGTGCGGTTTTCCCTGCTGGGCCGCAGCGTGCCGGCCGCGGTGACACCGCAGAGAATTCAACAATTGATCGAAAACCTCGTCGACAATGCCGCGGGCTTCACGCGCGAAGGCGGCCGCGTCCTCGTCGAGGTGCGATCGGAAGGACCCATGACACTGCTTCGGGTGAGCGATGAGGGTCCCGGGATTCCGGCGGAGCACGCGGAACGGATCTTCGACAGGTTTTTCAGCTTCCGCCCCGGAGAGGATCGAGCCCGGCATGCAGGGCTGGGGCTTGCCATCGTGAAATCCATTGCGACGGGCCACGGCGGATCCGTGCGGGCGTTCAACCTCCCCGAACGCGGCGCCTGTTTCGAGGTTCGCGTGCCGCGGGCATGATGACCCGGCCGGCCCCTGTTCAGTTGAGAAGATACCCCAGGCCCAGGACGCGGTAGAGCTGCCCGGCGAGCCACCGGGCAGCGTGGGGTTTGCCGGGGACAGCGAGCCGCAGCGGGGAATTGATCACCTTCATGCTTCCATTTTCCATGCGGGACTGGACGTTTGGATTCTCGAGATTCATATAGTCGATGGTGATCCCCCGCCTGATGTGGTAGTGCACGTAGGAGATGGTTCCCCGGTCGTCCGTGCTGACCACCATGCCCATGTGGGACAGAGGATTCGGCGCGCCGTCTCCCCCCTCGTCGTAGGTGTTGTCCCAGAAGATGATGTCCCCTGAAAGCGGGTGGCTCGTCGAATAGAGGAGGTCGCGCCGCTTCAGTGTCTGGTAGACTCTCGTGACCCCGTTGCCCCGCACTGTGGTGAAATCCTGGGAGAGGTCCACCCCGGCATACCAGTAGATGGCCAGCACGGTGCCGGTACAGTCCATGGTGAAGTGCCGCCCGCGGATAGACAGGGACTTCTTTCCGATCACGAAGCGCGCCCCTTCTGCCAGCTTCTCCCGCAGCGCAACGACCTGGGGATCCTCAGTCGCCTTGGGCGGCGCCGGGCGCTCCGCCACGGGCGGGGCCGCGTCATCCCCGCCCAGGAGACCGCCGGGAGGGATGCCCGCGCATGAGGCGAGAAAGGCCGCGAAGGCAAGGGCTGCAAGAGGCACGGCAGGCCGCGCCGCGCGGTGAATGATCCGCCGCGCCCGGCAGAAGGGGCTCGCCATCTATCCTTTCTTGGAGAAGTACTCCTTCATCGGCTTGAAATAGAAGTCGGTCCAGCCCTGCCGGTAGCTGGCAGCCTGCCCGGCCGGGATGTCCGTATGGACCAGCGTGACCTTCGTGCCTCCCTTCGATTTTTCGAGGAGGATCTCCAGCAGGGAATCAGGGGCATCATCCGGGAACTCCGTGGTCCGCCATGACTGGAGGATCCGGGACGGGGACTTCAGCTCGAGGTTTTTCCCGCGGATGTAGCCGTCCCATGTGCTGAACGCGCCTCCGACACGGGCCGTCGCCCTTGCAGGGCTGCCGGTCATGGCGGCGTGTCCCGCGCTGCTCAGCCACGCGTCGAATATCTCCCGGGGGGCGGCAGGAATGAGCGCGGACATCTTCAGCTTCTCAGACTTCACGTTCTCGGACTTCACGCGGCCTGCCTCCTTTCCTGGGGCATTGACCATGATACACCCAGGAGGGCCATACAGACACCCGCGGCCACGGCCCCGGTGGCGAGGAAGCCGATCCCAATGCGCCTCATGGCGAATCGGGCCGCATCATAGACGGCGGTCGCAAACGCGGGAGAAAAGCGAAGCGTTCCTGTGTCTGCAGACGCAAGACCGGACCGGGCCGCGGCAGCGAATGCGGCGATGGTAATGAAGAGGCCGATCAGGAACACGAAAGCCGCCGGCGCCAGGAGGGACCAGCCCATCCACTGCAGCCGCCGCCGCGCGTCGGCGCCCCCGAGAAACGCCGCTGCGACCCAGAATGCGCACGCGATGAACAGGATCACGACGTCCGCAATGACAAGCACGCGAAGCACGGATCCCTGCCACTCCTGTCCCCGCACCACCTCTCCCCATCCGAAGGCGTCCGTCAGCCGGATCCGCATGGGGATAGCGCCGGCGAACGCGGGGAGGCCGGCCTCGATGAGGGCGGCCGCGCGCTCCACGCTGATCGTGGAAGGACGCGAATCGGGAAGACGGCCGGGCCGGATGACGAACGACCCGCCCGGGGAGCCGACCGGGAGATCCTCTGCCACCAGCCGGGCAAAGCGTCTGCCCTCCGGTCCCGCGAGCGCCTTTCGGATGGGGTCCAGGTCGACGAGGGGATCGAACACGACAGCCTTGCCCTCGAGGAAGTCGAACATGCTGCCCAGCACTCCGAGCGCCTGGTTTCGAACGTAGTCGGGGGGGAGGACCTCCTTGAGAGCCCGTGGGGACGCGCTGAGGGACAGGCGGGGTCGTCCGGGAAGGTCCACCGTGATCCGAGTGGCCCCGCTCAGACCATCCGGGACCTGGTAGAGCCGTGAATCGGAGAGGATGGCCGTGTAGAAGCTCCGATCCAGCACCCAGGTGCTGACGCTGACGGCGACCAGTGCTGCCATGAAAAGCGGGAACACGAGAAAAACGACGATGAGAGCCGCGGGGAAGCTGCGCATTCTGGACTGCGCTCCTTTACGCTTCCCATGAAACACCGACCATGGCCGCCCCCGTCACGGGCCGGCGAGAGACCTTCCCATGGAAGGCACGTCGTCGGTGATGATGATCCGCGAAAAACGCCTCACGAGCGCCAACTCCTCCTCCGTGTTCACGGTCCAGAAAGCAAGAGAGAATCCCAATACCCGGCAGGCTGCAACGAGCGCCCGGGCCCGGCGCCTTCCCAGCACCTCAAACATCAGTATCGGCAGGTTCAGGTATTCCGGCTTCAGGCGGCGAAGAATCCGCAGTGCGCCGACGACGCCCAGGTCCAGCGCCTCCTTTCCCATAAGG
>DATKLM010000195.1:0-5013 GCA_035542415.1 Spirochaetia bacterium | reverse complement strand
CGAAATCGAGCGCTCGGGGTTGCGGGGCCGGGGAGGAGCGGGATACCCTACGGGCCGCAAATGGCGCTCCTGCAGCCAGGCCCCCGGCGACGTTCGTTACGTCATCGCCAACGCGGACGAAGGGGACCCCGGCGCCTACATGGACCGCAGCATCCTGGAGAGCGATCCGCACAGCGTCATCGAAGGAATGATCATTGGCGGATATGCGATAGGCGCCCACCAGGGATTCATCTACGTGCGCGCCGAGTATCCGCTGGCCATCACCAACTTCTCCCGTGCGGTCGCCCAGGCCGAGACATGCGGCCTCCTGGGCCGTGACATCCTGGGAAGCGGGTTCGATTTCACTATCCGGGTGAGCCGGGGAGGCGGAGCCTTCGTGTGCGGGGAATCCTCCGCGCTCATTGCCTCCATCGAAGGGCGCATCGGCGAACCGAAGGCCAAGCACATCCACGCAACGGAAAGCGGCCTGTGGGACTGCCCCACCGCGATCAACAACGTTGAGACCTGGGCTGACGTCCCGGTGATCGTGAGCCGCGGCGCGTCCTGGTTCTCAGCCATCGGCACTGAGAAGAGCAAGGGCACCAAAGTTTTCTCCCTGGTCGGCAAGGTGAAGAACACCGGCCTCGTCGAGGTCCCGATGGGCATCAGCCTTCGGGAGATCGTCTTCGACATCGGCGGCGGCATTGCCGGCGGACGGCGGCTGAAAGCCGTGCAGACCGGCGGGCCCTCCGGCGGGTGCATCCCGGAATCCCTCACGGACATCCCGGTGGATTACGAACGGCTCTCCGAAGTCGGGTCCATGATGGGCTCCGGCGGCATGATCGTGATGGACGACCGCACATGCATGGTGGACGTTGCCCGCTACTTCATCGACTTCCTCGTGGACGAATCCTGCGGCAAGTGCACCCCGTGCCGGGAAGGTCTGCAGCAGATGCACGCGATATTGGAGAACATCACGCACGGTCGCGGCACCGAGGCGGACCTCGCGGCCCTCGGCGAGCTGGCGGAGGTGGTGCGTGACACCGCGTTGTGCGGCCTTGGCACCTCAGCACCCAATCCGGTCCTGACCACCCTGCGGTACTTCCGCTCTGAATACGAAGCGCACATCAGGGAAAAGCGGTGTCCGGCGGGGGTCTGCAAGGAGCTGATCCACTACAGCATCGACGCGGCGGCGTGCACGGGTTGCCTGCTCTGTCTGAAGAAATGCCCCTCGGGAGCGATCAGCGGGGAAAGAAAAAAACCCCACGTCATCGATCCGTCGAAGTGCATCAAGTGCGGCGTGTGCTCCGAGGTGTGCAGGTTCGACGCAGTGGTGGTCGCATGAAGATTTCGATCCGTATCGACGGAAAAGACGTCCCGGTGGAAAAAGGCACGATCCTCCTGAAGGCCGCGCGCAAGGCCGGTGCCGACATCCCCGCGCTCTGTCACCACGATGCGCTGCCGCCGTATGGCGCCTGTCGGCTGTGCCTCGTGGAAATCGAGAGCAGGGGACGTTCCAGGATCACCACCTCGTGCAACTATCCCGTGCTCCACGAGGGAGAATCCGTGTTGACGGACTCCGAGAAAGTGCGCCGGGCGCGCCGGGTCGTGTTGGAGCTGCTCCTGGCCCGCTGTCCCGGCTCCAGGCCGGTGCAGGAGCTGGCGCAGCGCGTCGGCGTGGAGGCAGGCAGGTTCCCCGCTCCTGCGCCTTCACGGCTTTCTCCCGGTGAACAGGCGCTCACGGATTGCGTTCTCTGCGGCTTGTGCGTGAGAGCCTGCGAGGAGGCAATCGGGGCCAGTGCGATCAGCTTCTCGGACCGCGGACCCAACAGAAGGGTCGCCTCGCCCTTCTTCGTCAGCACGGAGGCGTGCATCGGCTGCGGCGCGTGCGCTTCCGTGTGCCCCACGGGCGTCATCACCATGGTGGACGCGCCCGAGGGGACACGGCGCCTGCCCTTCCTCAACATCCAGGTGATGCTTGTCCGCTGCGCTCGGTGCGGCGCGTTGTACGGACCTGACCGGCAGGTCCAGGGCCTGCGGGAAAAGGTACCCGCTGTGCAGGAGTCTCTGACACTGTGTCCTGCCTGCCGGCGGAGGGACGCGGGCGCGCGGTTTGCGCGGGAGAGCGTACGTCGCGCGGAGGCCGCGCGGTGAAGATCCTAGCCATGATTCAGGGCGAGTACGGCCGGCGCAACGTGGCAAACATCCGGGCAAACGGACCCTCGTCCTGGAGCCTGGAAACGTGGACTGCGCCAAAGGCCCTGCCGCCGGTCATCGATGAACCGGAAGAGTTCGTGCCCGCCGCCCTGCCCCAGTCAGAGCTCCTCGTCTGCTTCCAGGAAGACGGCCGCGCGGCCCAGCTCATTCCCGAGCTCGCCCGACGCGCAGGTGCGCGCGCGGTCATCGCGGCGATCGACAGGGAAGAATGGCTCCCCCGAGGGCTGGCAAACCAGCTCGCCCGCTGGTTCCAGGAACGGCAGATACCTGCCGCGTTCCCGAAGCCGCTGTGCTCGCTCACCGAGGAGTCGTACGGCTTGCGCGACCACGCGTGCCCGTATCGATCAGAGGTCATCTCCGAGTTCGCCCGCTATTTTGGCCGCCCCCGCTTCGAGATCTCGCATGACGGCACCTCCGGCTCGATCAGGTTTGTCAGGGTCGTGCGGGACAGCGTCTGCGGTTGCGCACGGTCCGTTGCAGCGCAGCTTGCGGGAGTCAGGGTGCAGGATGCCGTGGAGACCGCGGGGCTTGCCCATCACCATCATCCCTGCATGGCGAGCATGGGCGTTGACCCCGACTTCAACGACACTCTCATGCACGTCTCCGGGGCGGTGATGAAGGATGCCGTGCGGGATGCGCTCGGCCTGCCGGTGGACTACGTGACGCCTGACGGGAACGTGGAGAGAACAACGTGAGCGCGCGTCACAAGTACTGGCGTGTATGGGAAGAGGCCGTCGCGAGCCTGCTGCACCGGGACCTCGCGGAGCGGTGCGCCGCGGCCGGGTACCGATACGAAGGCGACGGAATCAAGGTCGTCTTTCTCGATCGTCGGTACGTGTTGGTAAGGCACGGCTCGTCTCTCACGATCGTGAACGCGGATCCCGGATCGCCGGAGGAGAGTACTGCCACGGAGGAGGCCGCTTCACTTTCCTCCGAGCTCCAGGAAGAGCATTTGCGGGACCGGATCCTCATCCTGCACTACCTCGAGCGGGCAAGCGGGGCGCCGCTCTCCGGGAACATGGTCGGGTTCGACCAGTTGAGCGGCGCGCGGTTCTACGGGAGCCCGTTTCGCGGCCGGGTGGAGCTTCCCCTTGTGCAGACTTTTTCATCGCGTCCCGGGGCACTCCTGGAATCGGCGCAGGCCCTGGGCGGGTCCGCAGCATCCTACGGAGACTGCTCGGTGCTCCTGCACCCTTTTCCCCGAGTTCCCCTGGCCTTCATTCTCTGGCAGGGAGACGACGAGATACCGGCGAACGGCAAGATGCTGTTCGATGCCTGCGCCGAAGACTACCTCAGCGCCGAGGACCTGACGGTGCTCGGGGAGACAGTCGTGCGCAGGTTCAGGGCCCTAGACACGGAAGTCGAGCCGCGCCGAGCCCGCCGCGCCGGCGCGGCGTTGGGATGCACGGAAGGCGCGGCCAGCACGGCACACGCGCCGTTCAAGGCATGAGGAGGAGAAGATGTCGAAGATCATAGCCACCGCTGCCATTCGCGGCGCTCACCGCATCGTATCGGAATGCGATGAGCTTCTCTCCAAGACGATCACGGAGAAGGGCAAGGAAGCGAAGGTGGAGTTCCCCGAGACCGCCTACTTCCTCCCAATGATCTACGCCCTCCTCGGGGAGGAGGTGAAGCAGGTCGGGGACATGCAGCCCATTCTCGATTACGCGAAGGGCCTGCTCCACGAGGTCCCCACGGAGTCGCTCTGGCTCCCCTACCTGGGGCCCACGCTGGACGCGGGGATCGCCACGCTCCTCGCCGAGGAGATGATCGTGGCCATGCGCTACCTGCAGGGAACGGAGCCGCAGCCGGGCTGCAACGGGTTCTTCACGGACACGATCATGCGCACGCTGGGCATCCAGCTCGTGGACGGCCGGATGCCGGGATTCGCGGCAATCCTGGGAGCCGCTCCCGACTCCAAGACCGCCGTGAAGATCGTGCGGGAGCTGCAGAAGCGGAGCATCCTGATCTTCGCCGGGTCGAGCGTCAACGGAACGAGCATCATCGATCAGCTCCTCGCGGAAGGAATCCAGATGGGATGGGAGCCGTACATCGTGCCCTACGGCAGAGACACGATCAGCGCGATCTATCCCCTGGACTGGGCCATCCGCTCAGCCCTGACGTTCGGCGGCCTGCGCAAGGGCCAGGCCAGGGAATGCCTCCTGTACTGCAAGGAACGCGTCTTCGCGTTCGGGCTCGCACTTGGAGAAGTGGACGACCTGAAATACGCCACCGGCGCGGGGGCCATCAACATGGGGTTCCCGGTGATCGCGGACACCGACATCCCCGAGATACGGCCAACGGGCATCTGCACCTACGAGCATGTCGTGCACGAGCTCGATCACGAGAAGATCGTTCCCCTCTCCATCCAGGTGAGGGGCGTCAAGGTCAAGGTCCAGGAGATCGACATCCCCGTGCCCTACTCCCCCGCGTTCGAGGGCGAGGTGGTGCGCAGGGAGTCCATGCACGTACAAATGGGCCAGAAATACTCCAAGGCCGTCGAATACCTGAGGATGCGCGAGCTGGACGAGGTGGAGGACGGAAAGATCGAGCTGATCGGGCCCGACATCGACTCCGTGGAGCCGGGAGGCGCCATGCCGCTTGCCATCCAGGTGGATGTGGCAGGCCGACGCATGCAGAAGGACTTCGAGCCCATCCTGGAGCGGCGAATCCACCCCTACATCAACATGGCGATGGGGGTCACCCACAGCGGCCAGCGCAACATCGTCTGGATCCGGGTCAGCACCGAGACTTTCCAGAAGGGCCTGCGGCTGGCGGACTTCGGCAAGATCCTGCACTACAAGCTCCACGAGGAGT
>DATKLM010000194.1:0-6041 GCA_035542415.1 Spirochaetia bacterium | reverse complement strand
GAAGGATACCCGGTCCAGGATGGCCGGATCTTCCCCATGGGAGACAACCGGGACAACTCGCGAGACGCGCGCTACTTCGGAACGGTACGGCTGGAAAAAGTGCTGGGCAAAGGCCTGTTCCGGTACTGGCCCTTGTACAGGATCGGCGGGGTCAGGTAAGGCGGGATGATCGGCTCCGTAGAGAGATACTCCTCGTCCATCCGCAGGCGGCGCGTGAACCTCCTGGGAATGCGCTCCGTCCGCGTCGTTCTCATAGCCTTCGCCTTGTACCTCGTCGTCTCCCACTTCATCGTGGCGACTTTCCGCGTGGAGTCCGTCTCCATGGAGCCGGCGGTCAATCCCGGAGATCGGTTGATCGTCAGTCTCCTGGACTTCGGGCCGCGCGTTCCTTTCTCCCGCGCGCGGTTCCCCGGACTCGGGCGGCCGGAACGCGGCGACATCGTGATCGTCGAGCCCCCGTTTTTCGAGGACGAGCCCGTCTTCCTCCGTCTCCTGGATCCCGTGGCCAGCTTCTTTACGTTCCAGCGGGCCACCCTGAGACGCGACCTGTACGGGGCGCGTGTGAACAGCTACATGCTGAAGCGGATCGTCGGCATGCCGGGGGACACGGTACGGCTCGCGAGCTACTCTCTCTGGATCAAGCCCCGCGGCGGATCGGACTTCGTCTCAGAGGATCAACTCCTGCCGCCGGGGTTCCGCGCGCGCACGGCCCTCTCCGCCAGCGGGTGGTCTTCCTCGCTCCCGTTCTCGGGCAACAGCGCGGAGCGCATTCTGAGTGACGGTGAGTACTTCGTCCTCGGGGACAACCGGCCGGACTCGAGCGACAGCAGGTCCTGGGGCACCCTGTCGAAGGACCGGATCGTTGCCAAGGTGATCTATCGATACTGGCCCCTGCGCTCCCTTGGGAAGCCCTGACCCGTCCTTTTCCCTCTACGTCCATGTGCCCTTCTGCGTCGACAAGTGCCTCTACTGCGACTTCTATTCCGTACCCCAGAGATCAGTCGAAGCCGGAGTTCAGGAGCAGGTCATCGAGCAGACCCTCGAGCAGGCGGAGTTCTTTCGCGACGCCCTCGGATGGCTTCAGCAGCCGCAGACGATCTTCATGGGCGGCGGCACGCCCAGCGTGCTTTCCCGCGGTTCCCGTGCGCGGCTCCTGTCCGCTTTCAGCGAAGGCGCCCGCGAGGAATGGACCGTGGAAGCAAACCCGGAGTCCATGGACGAGGAGTTTCTCCGGGCCTGCGCCGAGGGGCAGGTAACGAGGATCAGCGCCGGAGTCCAGAGCACCAGTGACAGGCACCTTCGGTTCCTCCGGCGGGCGTGTACGCGCCGTGACATAGAAAGAGCCCTGAGCGCGCTCACGAGCTCCTGGAAGGGGGATCTGAATCTCGACTTCATCGCCGGGATACCCGGCCAGGTGCCGGAGGAAGTACGCGCTGACCTGGCCATCCTGGACAGGCTGGCCGTGTCTCACGTGTCGCTGTACTCCCTCACCTACGAGGAAGGGACGCCTCTTTCGCGCCTCGCGGAGGAGGGAGAGATTCTTCGAAACGCGGAGGAGCAGGACGAGGAGTTGTGGTTTGCCGGCTGCGACGAGCTGAGCCGGCGCGGCTTTGGACAGTACGAGATCTCGAACTTCAGCCTCCCCGGAAGGGAATGCCGGCACAACCTTCGCTACTGGCGGATCGAGCCGTACCTGGGAGCGGGTCCGGGCGCAGTCTCCACGGTGCCGGGACCGCCCCTGGCCCGCGCCCTGGCCCTGCCTGGCGCGTCCGCCCCGAACACGGTTCTGAGGCTCGCCGTGCCGAAGGACATCCCGCGGTTCCTCAGGGGCCGCGAAGCGCTCTGGGGCATCCAGGCCGAGATCGTCGCACCGGAAGACTTCCTGCTGGAGACGCTCATGATGGGGCTTCGACTCCGGGAGGGGCTGGCAGCAGCGCACCTTGAGCGGCGGTTCGGAGCCCCGCTGGAGGAGCTCATCCCCGGGCTCTGGCAGCGCTGGATGGGGAGAGGGCTGGCTGAGAAGCCCGGAGCTTTCATGCGCCTGACGGAGAGTGGACGGCTCGTATTGGATGGGCTCCTGACAGAGGCCTCCCGGGCACGCGAACAGACACCCGGCGCGCCGCTCCGTGTGACATGGCCATGAGTTGTATTGCTACAATGCTCCGTCTATGATACGATTTTTGAAACTTCACCAGGAAGAAGGGAAAACATGTCGGGCCATAGCAAATGGCATACGATCAAGCACAAGAAAGGCGCCGCGGACGCCAAGCGCGGCCAGATGTTCACCAAGCTCATCAAGGAAATCAGCATCTCAGCGCGTCTTGGCGGCGGAGACCCTGAGTCGAACCCGAGGCTTCGTACGGTCATCCTGAAGGCCAAGGCGAGCAACATGCCCAAGGACAACATCGACCGGGCCATCAAGAAGGGCACCGGCGAGCTGGAGGGCGTGAGCTACGAGGAAATCCTCTACGAAGCGTACGGGCCCGGAGGCGTCGCCATGCTGATCGACGTCCTCACGGACAACAAGAACCGGGCGGCAGCGGAGATCAGGAACCTGCTCAGCAAGCACGGCGGGAGCCTCGGCGCAGCGGGAAGCGTCTCGTATCTCTTCAAACGGAAGGGATTCATCACCTACGACGGGTCGAAGTACAAGGAAGACGACATTCTTGCCGCTGCGCTGGAAGCCGGTGCGGAGGACGTGAGCGCGGACGCGGATTCCATAGAAGTCACGACGAGCCCTGAGGACCTGGAGAAGGTGGTCAAAGCCATGGAGGCGGCGGGATTCGAGCACACCATGGCGGAGATCACGCGCGCCGCGGATACCTCGGTCACCCTGGATGACGACAAGACGCAGAAGGCTCTCAAGCTCGTCGAGCACCTTGAAGACCATGAGGACGTCCAGAACGTCGCGACAAATCTGGAGATCCCGGCCGGATTTGTCATGAGCGAGTAGGAGCTGCGGCAGAGCCGCGGCCAGGGCCCGCGCCGCCATCCCGATGAGGACGCTGATCGGCATCGATCCCGGCCTGGCGGCAACCGGGTGGGGTGTCGTGAGGTTCGACGGCTCCCGCTTCTCTCATGTCGCGCACGGTGTCGTGCGCACCGATCCTGATGACAGCCTTGCCGCCCGGCTCCTCGTCATTCACACGGCAGTGAGAAAGCTCCTCGCCAAGTACGGCCCGTCGGAAGCGGGAGTGGAGGAGCTGTACTTCTCGAGGAACACCTCGAGCGCCATGCAGGTTGCCCACGCGCGCGGCGTGGTCCTCCTGGCCCTCGGCCAGAAGGGCATCCCGGTGGGCGTGTACTCGCCCCAGCACGTGAAGCAGGCCGTCATCGGCCGGGGACGGGCGGACAAGTCCCAGGTCCAGCGCCTCGTCGGCGTCGTGCTGGGCCTGGAGAAAATCCCCGGGCCGGATCACGCCGCTGACGCGCTTGCGGTGGCCATCTGTCACGCCAACAGGTCGTGGATCAATGTTCAACAGCGTTACTGGTGAGATCACGTTCAAGGGAGAGGAGAAGCTCTTCCTCCAGACCGGCGGCGTGGAGTGGGAGCTGGTGGTTTCCCGGCGCGCGCTGGAGCGGCTTCCCGCCGTCGGCGAGGTTGCGCGCGTCTACACGTTTCTTCTCCATCGCGAGGATTCCATGAAGCTCTTCGGCTTCTCCGATCCCGCCGAAAGGGCGCTCTTCCTCGACCTTCAGAAGGTGGAAGGTGTCGGCCCTCGAGGGGCTCTGAAAGTGCTCTCCGGCGTCGATCGGGCCCAGTTCGCCGACGCCCTGGATCGCGACGACGTGGATGCCCTGTCCACCGTGCCCGGCATCGGCAGGAAGACCGCCCAGAAAATCATCCTGACGCTCAAGGGGAAGCTGACGCCGGCCTCCGAGGGAGGAGCTCGAACCGCGGAAGATGACATCACCACGGCGCTCGTGGGAATGGGATTCGACCGCAAGACGGCCAAGATCGCAGTTGTGGCGGCAGTGAAGGCGCTCGGGGGCCGTGCGCTGAAGGGGGAGGAGCTCGAGCGGGAGCTCTTCAAGCGCGCGGTTGCGATTGCCGGCGGTGAGGGTCCTGCCACGTGAAAGACCGGACCCGGGATCCCGAGCGAATACCGAACCCCGGCTTCGTGCCTGGTGAGGACGGGGAGGAGCTTTCGCTGCGGCCCCGGCTTCTTGCAGAGTTCGTGGGGCAGGAGAAGCTCAAGGAGAATCTCTCCGTCTACGTGGAGGCCGCCAAGAAGAGGGGGGAGCACCTCGATCACGTCTTCCTCTCCGGCCCCCCGGGGCTCGGCAAGACCACCCTGGCCGCAATCGTCGCCAATGAGCTGGGCGTGCAATTCCGAGCCACCTCCGCGCCGGCCCTCGAGAGGCCGGGGGACCTGGCGGCCATTCTCACGAGCATCGGAGAGAGAAACATCTTCTTCATCGACGAGATCCACCGGCTGAAGCCCGTCGTTGAGGAAATGCTCTACTCCGCCATGGAGGACTTCGAGATCGACGTGGTGATCGGGCAGGGGCCCGGCGCGCGAACCATCAAGATTCCGCTTCCGCCCTTCACGCTCGTCGGCGCCACCACCAAGACGGGGCTCGTATCCAGCCCGTTGTATTCCCGGTTCGGGATTCCCATGAGGCTGGACTTCTACGAGCCTTCCGACATCAGGAAGATCGTGTTCCGCTCAGCGGGCATCCTCTCCGTGAAGGTGGAAGAGGAGGCGGCCCAGCTCATCTCCCGCTGCTCCCGCGGCACGCCGAGAATTGCCAACAGGATCCTTCGGCGGATGCGGGATTTCGCCCAGGTCTGGGGCGAGGGCGTGATCAACCTCTCCATTGTGACGCGCGGCCTCGAATCCCTCGAGATCGACGCCCGGGGTCTGGACAAGGTGGACCGCGAAATCCTGAAGACGCTCGTCGAGAAGTACGCGGGAGGCCCGGTCGGCTCGGAAACGATCGCCATCTCCATCGGCGAAGCGGTGGACACGCTCGAAGACGTCTACGAACCGTACCTGATCCAGATCGGGTTCCTCAAACGCACCCCCCGGGGCAGGGTTGCTACCGACGGCGCCTGGGAGCACCTGGGATTGAAGCGGACGGGGCGTGAAGACCAGTCTCTTCTCTTTTGACCTGCCCGAAGAGCTGATTGCGCAGAGGCCGTCGGAGGACCGTGAGGGAGCCCGACTGCTCGTGCTGGAGAAGAAGACGGGCGCCACGCAGGGCGCGAGTGTGCGGGACTTGCCGCGTTTCATCACGCCCGGGACGGCAGTCATCCTCAATGACACGCGCGTACGAAAGGCGCGCCTTTTCGCCCAGAGCGCTTCCGGGGGCAGAGTCGAAGTGCTTCTGCTGGAAGAACGCGAGCCCGGGCTGTGGGAGGCTATCGCCGGCCGGGCAGGCAGGCTGAAGCCCGGACGCGCTTTGCGCTTTCCCGACGGCGTTTCAGGCGTTGTCGAAGGCCGGGAAAACGAGGTGCGGCTGATCCGTTTTTCCCCTGCCATCGACGAAGTCTGGATGGAGCGCAACGGTCACGTGCCCCTTCCCCCGTACATCCGGCGTCAGGACACGCCTGACGACGAGGAGCGCTACCAGACCGTCTTTTCGCGGTACCAGGGTTCAGCCGCGGCCCCGACCGCGGGGCTGCATTTCACGACCCGGCTCCTCGAGCAGCTCTCCGCGGCGGGAGCTCGAATCGGATGGATCACCCTGCACGTGGGCCTCGGTACCTTTCTTCCCATCCGTGCAGAACAAATCGAAAACCACGCCATGCACGAGGAACGGTTCTTCGTACCCTCGGCAACACGCCTCCTGGTGAACGATGCCGTGCGCGAGGGGAGGCCGGTTCTCGCCGTCGGAACAACCGTCGTGCGGACGCTGGAGTCAGCGTGGACCGCGGATGGCCTGCAGGAGGGGAAGGGCAGGACGAGGATCTATGTCACCCCGGGATTCACGTTCAGGGTGGTGAGCCAGCTTTTCACGAACTTCCATACCCCCGGGTCGAGCCTGCTTGTGCTCGTGAGCGCGTTCGCCGGGAGGGAACGCATCCTGGCCGCCTA
>DATKLM010000193.1:0-6497 GCA_035542415.1 Spirochaetia bacterium | reverse complement strand
ACCCTCTTCTTCGTTCTCGACCTGCTGCGGGTGGTGGGCGCCGGCCGGGACCTGCCGGGCGCCGGGAGGTCGTGAGCGGAGATGGCGGCACAGGGGCCTGATGACGCGCGCCTCAGAAAGGCGTTCCTCGAGGAGGCCGGGGAGCTGGCGCAGAGGCTCGGAGAGTCGCTGCAGTCCCTGGAGTCCGCGCCGGACAACCGGGAGCAGATCAACGAAGTCTTCCGACTGACTCATTCCTTGAAATCGGAATCCGCGTTCATGGGCTTCGTCGCGCTCTCTGACGTGGCGCATGCAATGGAAGACGTCCTGGGGCTGGCGCGCGACGGACGCCGCCTCCTGGACGGGGACGTCATCGACCACCTCTTCGCCGGGTCGGACCTGATTACCGAGATGATGGCGGTCGTTGCAAAGGGCGGCAGGGACTCCGACGCCGACGCGCGCGCCGTCATGGAGGGCCTTTCCGCGGTCACCGGGACCCGACCGCCCCGAGGGGCGGTGCAGCAGGCCGGTGAGGCGCCGGCCGGCGCCGAGGGAGCAGGGGCCGTCGAGGGGGCCCCGGCGGAGGAGGGCGCGCCCGGGGATCAGTCCTCGGTCCCCGTTCTTGCAGATGCGGACAGGAGACGCCTCGGTGAGGCGCGCGAGCGGGGAGAAGGCCTGTGGCGCGTTACGGTCCTTGTCGACCCGGAAGAGCCCATGAAATTCCCCCGGGCCTACCTCGTGTTCGCGAACCTGGAGCAGACTGCGAACGTCGTGGCTTCCGTCCCTCCCCTGGACGGCGATCCTGCCGACGACTCCCGGTACGCCCGCACGGCGTTCTACGTCACAACGGCAGCCGGAGAGGACGAGCTGCGCCTTGCCGGCGCCGTAGACCAGATCTCCGAGGTTGCCGTGGAGCGCCTGGAGTACGCGGCGCTCCTGTCCGCGCGCGCCGGGGTCGCCGCGGCGCACCTGCCCGCCGCTGCCGCGGGGGAGGACGCTGCCCGGGCGGCGCCCCTGGAAAAGACGTCGATCCGCGTGGAGACGCGGAAGCTGGACGACCTGTGGAGCCTGGTCGCGGAGCTCGTGCTCCACAAGAGCCACATCTCGCGACTGTCGGAAAGTATCGCCCGGGGGATGGACCCGGTTGCCGTGAGAGAGGAGCTGACGGAGTCGTTCGACTCGCTGGAGAAGATCTCCGGCGGCATGCAGCAGGCAATGCGGGACACCCGGATGATCCCGATCTCCGTCATCTTCGCGAAGTTCCCCCGGCTCGTGCGCGACCTGTCGCGGAAGCTGGAGAAGCCCGTGGATCTCTCCGTGAGCGGGGAGGAAACGGAGATCGACAGAAGCATCGTGGAGGCCCTGTCGGAGCCGCTGACGCATATCATCCGCAATTCCCTCGATCACGGCCTGGAGTTCCCGGAGGAACGGGTCCGCATGGGAAAGCCCGAGAAGGGCCGGATCGCCGTCTCGGCGCAGCGGCAGGGCGGCACCATCGTCATCGAAGTGTCGGACGACGGGCGCGGCATGGATACGGAGCGCATCCGCCAGAAGGCGCTCGCCATGGGGCTGCCCGGGGCCGCGGAGGCGGACGAAGCGCAGCTGCACGAGATGGTGTTTCTCCCCGGCTTCAGCACGAAGGACGTCGTGACGGACCTCTCGGGACGCGGGGTGGGCATGGACGTGGTGGCGACGCGCGTGCGCGGGGAGCTCAAGGGGGACGTCGAGCTGGCAAGCGAGCCGGGACAGGGAACGCGCGTGACGCTGCGTCTCCCGCTGAGCCTGACCATCGTCAACTCACTCCTCGTTTCGGGAGACGGCCACCTCTACGCCATTCCCCTGAGCGACGTGGACGGCACGGTGAAGCTCCTGGACGGGGACATCGGAGACGGTGCCTCCGGGGAGATCAGCGCGTGGATGGACGAGGAGATCCCGGTCCACAGCCTTGCCGCGCTCCTGGGCTCGCGCCGCAGGCGCCAGGACGAGTATTTCGCCGTCGTGATCCACCACGGGTCGGCGCGCGTTCTTCTCATCGTCGACGAGCTCATCGAGGAGCGGGAGATCGTGATCAAGCCGCTCGACGACCTTCTGAACTACAACCGGCTCTTCTCCGGCGTCTCTGTCCTGGAGGACGGCAGACTGGCGTTCATACTTGACACGTCGTTCATTCGACGGGAAAACTTCTGACCCAGGAGGCGCCCTTGGGAGCGACGATCCTCATCGCAGACGATCTCAGCTTCATGCGGATGATCCAGAAGGAAATTCTCACCGAGCGGGGCTACACGGTCGTCGGCGAGGCGTCGGACGGGATCGAGGCGGTGGACAAGTTCCAGAACCTCCACCCCGACCTCGTGCTCCTCGATATCACCATGCCGAACATGAACGGCCTGGAGGCCATGCGCAGGATCTTCGCCATTGATCCCAAGGCCAAGGTCATCATGTGCTCCGCCCTGGGCCAGCAGAACCTCATCGTGGAAGCCATCAAAGCCGGCGTGAAGGACTTCATCGTGAAGCCGTTCAAGCCCGAGCGCATCCTGTCCGCCATCGACAAGGCCCTGCGCAACGGATAGCGCCCTGCGCGCGCCTTGCCTCTGAAAAAAAAACGGTATGCCTGGACGTCAAGAGCATACCGTTGCTATGAAATGAGGAACGTGTCCTCTCTCACTGAAGATCGGCCAATCCTGGAGAACCTTGAGCGGAATCGGAGCCGTCCTGCCCGGCAAGCAGCGCGGGGGCCCGTCCCACGAGATCTCTCTGCCAGCTCGCCGACTCCCTGATGCCTTCATACAGCGCCGCGCCGTCGGCAAGGACCTCTTCCGCGGACGCCTTCTTTTCTCCCCGGGCCGTGATGCCGTGAATGACCGGCTGCACCAGAAAGCCCGCGATGCTGCGCTCGGAGATCTCCAGGATGCGCGCATCCAGGGACTCCAGCTCCCGCACGAGTCCGGCGGCGTCGGCGCCGTCCCGCAGGGCCGCGCGGAGCCTGTCGTTCGTTCGGACCGCCTCTTCTGCAAGGAGCGCGAGCTCATCCAGCCGCGCTCGGAGGCCGGCCAGCAGGCCCTGGAGCGCCTTGCGGTTTCCGCGTGAGGGCCCTTCTGCGCGCCGGGCGCTCTTCTCCCCCTCCTTCCGCGCTTCGATCTCGCGACGAATGTCCGGGAGGTCGAGAAGCTCCTCGATATGTGCCAGCGGCATTCCCTGGATGGCGACCCCGTCGGGGGAGAGCGTGAACGATTTCAGGCCCGGCCGCTGGAGGAGCTGGTTTTCGAACCACCACTTGTAGATGAGCATGCGGCGGTCCGTCGGGGTCGATCCTCCGGAAGACGAGGTCACGGAGAACGGGCCGATCTCCCGCAGGTAGCGGAACGCGCTGCCTTCCTGCGGGGCGAGGCGCCCGCTGAACGCGAGCCAGAGGTCTTCCGTGAAGACACCCCGGCAGTGCGTGCGGTTGCCGGGGAATCCCAGGTCGAGGCCGGCCGCGTAGATGGGCGCGGCGCCGAGGTGCCGGGCAAGGTCCCACGCGGCCGTGGAGACCGAGCCGCCGGCCCCCAGCTTGCCCTTCGTCCCGACGGCCGTTTCCAGCATCTCGCCGAGGGGGAAGAGGGAGCTGCAGAGGTACACCTGCGCGGCCTGGTCGCGGAAAACCCGGGGGTGCGTCGAGGGCTCCGCGATGATGATCCTCCGGTCTTCTCCTGTCGCGCTCCAGTCCATGAAGCGCGACGCCCAGTACTGGGGATCCACGACGACCACGTAATCCGGCTCCACGCCCTCTTCATGGCAGCGCCTCACGGGCGTGTTCACGGAAACGATCAGCATCCTCCGTGACAGCGCCGGCAGATGCGGAACGACGTCATCAAGGGACGGCCCGCCGGCCAGCACGAGACACGGCATGCCCTGGAACAGGCTCTCCAGGCGCGCGACTCCGGGCGCGTCCGCGAACGTCCCGACGTTCCTGATGAGGTTGCGGACCCACAGCCTCCCGAACCGGTTGAGCGTGTTGATGTTGATATCCCGCCGAAGAAGCCACGAGCGCACGACCTCTTCCGCGGCTCGGAACCACGACGGGGACCTCTGCACGGCGGGACGCAGGCGCAGGAATCCCGGTGCGGCGAGCGGAAGGGAGGCGAGCAGAGATGAGACCTCCTCCGGCGGCCGCGCCACCAGGAACACGATGCGCTCGTCAGAGAGCACGCCGGTCAGATCCCGGGAGTCCAGCGCGGCCCTGAACATCGCGGCATCCGGCTCCAGGACGAGGATGGGAACAGCGGGGAACCGCGATCTCACCGCTTCAACACCGTACCCGAGTCCGAATCCGAATACCAGGATTGCCGTTTCGGAGCCGTTGAAAGCGGCGTTCACCTGGGACGCAGCCTCTCGGGGCGGATCGCGGCGGCTGTGCACGGAGAGCCCGTCCCTGACCGCCGTGGGCGACCCGCACGGCGTGGCGACAATGTAGAGGCTTCCGTCCGCATCAGGCGCCCGGTCCCGCACGTCGTCAAGCGCCTCACGCAGCGCCCGGAGCACGGGCGGGTGACGCTTCCCGAGAGCCTCCCTGTTCTTCTCTCCGAGAGTCACTGGAGCTCCAGCGTGATCTTCATTCCGGATTGGATGGGCGTGCCGGGGGCCGGGTCCTGCCGCACGACGTAGCCGCTGCCCTTGATGGTGACCGCGAGATCATGACGGATGAGGAACGGGAGGATGAGCCTCTTGGGCATGCCGATGAGGTTCGGCATCACCGTGGAAATCTCGATCTGGCGAGGGACGGGGACCTCTACGGAGCCGGGGCTCCTGAGCGTCCTTGTCCCCGTCCGGGGGATTCCCTGGGAGTCGAGCAGGCCGACCGCCACGTCATGGAAGATCGGCGCTGCGATGGTGGAGCCGTAGTAGCTCTCCCCCTTGGGGTTTTCCATGACCACGTAGACGATGAACCGCGGGTCTTCCGTCGGGAATATGCCGAGCATGGAGGCGGTGAAGTCCTTGTCCGAATACCCGCCGGAGGGCATCGCGACCTGTGCGGTTCCGGTCTTCGCGGAGATGCGGATGCCGGGAACCGCGGCGCGCCGCGCCGTTCCCTCGGGAGACGCGGCGAACTCCATGAAGCTCAGCATCTCGGAGGCGGAAGTCGGCGAGATCGCCTCCCACAGGGGCTCCCGGCTGTACTCCCGGATGACCTTGCCGTCCGGCGACACGATCTTCTTCACGATGAGGGGCTTGAGAAGTACGCCCCCGTTTGCGAGCGCGGTGGCAGCGGTGATGAGCTGGACCGCGGAGACGGAGATCTCCTGGCCGATCGTGATGGTGGCCTTCGACCTCCCTGACCACAACGACGGCTTTCGCAGAAGGCCGGGGGTCTCTCCTAGCAGGGGGAGACCGGTGGGCCTGCCGAATCCGAACCGGGTCAGCATTCGGTACAGGCTCTCCCCGTCGGTCTGATCGGAGGCGTACGCCGCTCCCGAGTTGCTCGAGTACCCGACGATCTCCCGCGGAGTGAGGTCTCCGTGCTTTCCCACGTCCCCGATGCGGATGGTCTCTCCCCGGAGGCGCTTTTCGTAGTACCCCGGCGTGTAGAAATGGCTCTGCGGCGTGATGGCGCCGAGGTCGAGCATCGACGAGAGGGAGAAGACCTTGAACACGGAGCCCGGCTCGTAGGAGACGGCGAGAGGACGGTTGAAGAGGGCCGCCTTGTCCACCCGCGGGGCGTCGTTCTGGAACTCATTGGGATCGAAATCCGGCAGGGAGGCGTAGGCGAGGAACTCCCCGGAGCGCGCGTCCATGATCATGATCGTGAGGGAGTCGGGCTTGTTCGCCTCGAAGGCCGCCCGGGCGATCTTCTCCACCATGTACTCGATGCCGGCGTCAATGGTGAGGAAGACCTGGCTTCCGAACACCGTTTCCGTGTCGGTGCCGACCGGCTGCGGGGCAAGGTCGTCGTTGAACGTGTATTCGATGCCGTCCCAGGGCACGTTGTCGGCGCCGACGTATCCCACGACGTGGGAGGCGAGCCGTCCCTGGGGATAGAACCTCCCGAAGTCATCCTCCACGCGCACGCCGGCGAGCTTTCCCTCGGCTTTCATCCTCAGGATTGCCGCCGCCTCATCCGGCGTGACCCGCCTCTTGACGACGACGTAGCCTTCGCGGCGATTCCAGGCATCGAGGATGGCCGCCGCGTCCATGCCGAGCGTTTTCGCGAGCAGTCCCGCGCTCTCCGCAGCGTTCGTGATGCCGGGCACCCACGCGGAGACCCGCTGCTCCCGCGTGGTCACGGCAAGGATCCTCCCCTGGCGGTCGAGGATGGCGCCCCGCTCCACCTGGGGCAGGACCAGAGCCTGCGAGCCTTCACGGCCCGGGACAACGAGCATCAATCTGACGAGCTGAACGATGAGGGCGAGCGCTGCGAGCCCGATCACGCCGGCGAAGATGAAGAGCCGCCTCTGCGAGCGAATCTTCTCCCTGCGGTCGGTCACCGAGTGTCGTCCCCTCCCCGTCGAAGCGCCGCGCAGGCGCCGGCACGCCGCGCGCGG
>DATKLM010000192.1:0-29387 GCA_035542415.1 Spirochaetia bacterium | reverse complement strand
AGGATAGTCCCCGACAAGGAAGATGATCTTCAGGACCTTGCTGCTCGCCGTCCAGGAGAGGTCGTTCACCGCCTCGCGCAGGGCCTCGTTCACGCTCTCCGGGTCATCTCCGCCGCCGTCGGCCGTGATGGACTGCAAGTTCTTGAACACGGCGTCGATGTCCGTTGTCAGGTCGAACCGCCGGGTGACGTACTCGTCTCCCCGGTCGCGGTACGTGACCAGACCGATCCTCACCTCCGGACCGACCGTGGACCCGGGCGCCTTTCGGGCAATGATGTCGTTCGCGATGGACCAGATCTTCTCCTTGGCCCCCTCGATGAGCCCGCCCATGGAGCCGGTGGAATCCAGCACGAATGTCACTTCAACCCGCGGCCGGGCCGCGGCGAATGCTGCTGCTGCCGCCAGGACGAGCCCGGCAGCGACCATGACAACGATCTTTCTCATGTCCGTATCCTCCTAGTCCCGGATCACGTACAGTGTCCCGTCGACCACGACGTCGACGTTGTTCCCCAGCGCAAGCCACTCTGCCAGCGCCGGCTTCTTCCCGAGAAGCTCGAAATAGTCAGGACTGCCGAACGCAACGTTCTTCTGCTTCAGGGACTTCCTTCCCTGGGCGGTCGAGTCGGTCCACACGGTCCCGTTCTGGTAGAACGCGCGGCCGTTCACCACGCGGACCTGCTGCGCGTAGTTGTTCCGCTGCGCCGCCTTGTAGCCGCCTGCCGGCGACGCCGGGACGGCCTTTTCCAGTCCCGCGCCCTGGGCAGCCTGGCCCATGCTGCGGCTGGACTTCAGGTCGTTCATGGCGATCGAGTTCTGCACGGCCGGCGCGCCGGCGCGGCTCGCCTCGGACGCAGCCTCCTTGCGCACCGAGTCCAGCCTGTCCTTCGCCCGGTCGCGCGCGCCGCTGTCCTCTTCCAACTCCTGGAAGGAGCGCAGGAGAGCCGGCACGCCGCGGCGCTCCTCGTCCTCGAGAATCAGGTAGGCGGTGTAGGGAGTAACGATGCCGAACTGCCGGGCGAGCCGGATCACTTCGTCCTTCAGCTCCGCGGACTCCCCGTGCATGCGGATCTCATCCAGGAGCCAGCCCACGCGCCGGGCCGCCCACAGGCGGGGGATGAAGTCGCTGCCCCGGCTCTCCGGCGGGAAGGTCACCTCCGCGGTGAAGTCGCGCTTCTTCCCGTTGAACGTGCCGCTGATCGTGACGGCGCATGCGCCGGATCCCGAGTACCGTCCGAAGAGAACCAGCATGTCCCCGTTGAACAGGTCCGGAAGCTCCGCGGGCAGGAGCTGCGTCACGCGGACCGCCGGGTTGCCGAAGGAGAGGGAGAGGTTCGAGAACACCGGCTCGTTGATCTTGGCGTAGAAGGAGCTCACCTTGAGCTCGATGTTTTCCTCCGGCAGCACGTACTGGCTGGCCGCGCGCGTCTGCGCGGCGATCCGGTCCAGCAGGTGAGCGTTGACGTCCGTCCCGATCCCGAAAGAGAAGATCCGGGTGGAGCGGCCGGCTTTTTGAGCGCGCTGCACGAGGGCGTCCTCACCGGTCTCACCCACGGTCGGGATGCCGTCCGTGAGGAACATCACCTGGTAGGGCCGGTCCTCGGAGCCGCGGAGCGCGAGCGCCCGGTCCAGCGCGTCCTGGATTGCCGTGCCGCCCATGGCAGAGAGGCCGTCGACGAAGTCTCCTGCCCTGGCGAGATTCTCCCTCGTGACCGGTACCAGGGCGCCGAACAGCGGCTCTGCCTCCGTGGAAAAGCGCACGATCTCGAACCGGTCGCGCGGGGAGAGACTGGCAAGGCAGAAGCGCAGAGCTTTGCGGGCCTGCTGGAGCTTGGCCCCCGCCATGGAGCCCGAGGTGTCCAGCACGAAGCACACGTCCTTCGCCTGGATGGTCCCCTTCTCCGCCGTCATCCCCGGGGAGGCCAGAAGCATGAAAGAGCCGTCCTCACCGGGCTGCCGGCTGGCAAGGAAATCGATGCCGAGCGGGTTCGGGGTCCGGGAAAAGATCACCTTGAAGTCGGTGTCGGGCCACGCGTTTCTCTCCTCCCAGCCGACGACGGCGCGCCGCTCTCCGTCCCGCCGGACTTCCACGTCGTGCGTCGGGCTGTAGACGCTCTTCAGCGGCTGGTCGCCGTCCACGGTGACCATGACGGAGACGTCCCGCAGCGCCGCGGCGCTGAACTTCTCCGTGTTCAGCGGATAGAGGTACTCCACCATCCCGTCGTCGCTTCGCAGGAGCTGCGTGTAGGTGATCCTGATCCTCTTCTCCGCCGCGGGCTCAATGGGGAAGATCCGAAGCGTGAACGCTCCGCGACCGGTGTATTCCAGCAAGGCGGGGTCACGCGCCTTGCGGACGATCTCCTCATACAGCGCCCGCGCCTTGTCCGCCGGAAGAAGCTCGGCGTCCGTCATCTTTCCGCCGATCTCCATGGAGAACCGGTCGATGGTGGCGCCGCTGGGAAGGGGAAACACGTACGTCCCCTCGAGCCGCCGGTCTCCCGGGTTGTAGAAGGCCTGCTCCACCTCCGTGGTGGCAACGAGACCCTTCACGGTGACCTTCACGTGGTGATACCGCACCTCCAGCGGCGCGAACGCGAAATGGCCCGGCCGCGCGGGCGGAGGGTCCTTCACGATGATGAATCCGTCGGCGCCGGCGGTTGCCGCGGACGCGAGCGCGGCAACGGCGGCGGCCGTTGTGACGATCACGGCGATCCAAGGTCTCTTCTTTCGGTCCATACGCACCTCCTGGGACTCTCTCAAATCCGCCTTCGGCGGCGATCTGTTTCCAGTATGGCGCGCGGTCCGATGAGCTGTGTCAGGGCGGGGAAAAACGACTGTAAAAAGAATGTAAAGCGATGCGATGCCGCGGCGGGCGGCTAGGTGACGCCGTGCTTCTTTTCCAGCGTCTCGTACCAGTCGATGATCTGCCTCACCCACCTCCTCTTCATGGAGTAGGGGTGATAGTAGAACGACCGCTTGAAGCCGTAGATGATGATGTCCTTGAGCTGGTCCGGGGGAATGGCGAAGTTTTCCAGAGCCAGCGTGAGCTCCCGCGTCACGTTGGTGTGGGACACCAGGCGGTTGTCCGTGCAGAACGTCAGGGACAGCCGGTGGTCCAGCATCTTCTGCAGGGAGTGATCGTGGACGTCCGTCAACCCCGGCGAGGTCTGCAAGTTGCTCGTCAGGCACACCTCGATGGTGGTGCGCGTCTCCGCGATGTAGTTGACGAGGTTCTCCACGTACTGGCGCTTGTCCTGGACGGTGCCGGAGTAGATGAGGTGCTCGTCGAACATGTGAAGGCCATGGCCGATCCTGTCCGCGTGGAGCTTCGCAATGGCCTGAAAGATCGACTCCGGTCCATATGCCTCCCCGGCATGGACGGTCTTCTTCATGAAGTGCCGGTGGACGTACTCGTACGCGTCCTCGTGCTCGCTCGCCGGGTAGCCCTCCTCGCTTCCGGCAAGGTCGAATCCCACGACCTGGAAGTCCGTGTCCCGGCGCAGGCGAACGGCGGCCTTGGCGAGCTCCAGGCCGGCGGTGCGGATCACGTCCAGGTTGCTGGAGGAAGACAGGAGCCGGCAGAGGTTGCGGTAGTATTCCGAGAAATCCTGCGTGAAAAAGCGCATGGCGCAGAGGATCACGCCGTAATCGAACGGAGGCTCTTCCTTCTCGAGGGACCGGTTGATCTCGGACCTCGCGCGCCGCAGGCCCCCGTCCACGGCCCGCACCACGTCGTCCAGGCCGAACGTCGGCGACATGTGCAGCTGGGGCGCGAACCGCACCTCGAGATAGCGGACCCCTTCCGCCCAGTTGTCCATGGCCAGCTCGTACGCCGTTCTCTCCAGGGACTCCGGGTCCTGAAGCACTCTCAGGGTCCAGGAGAATCCGGACAGGTATTCGACGAGGTTCTTGTAGGACGGTTTGAAAACCAGCTCGTTCAGCCCCTCTTCCGTGAAGGATGGAAGGTTCACTCTTTGCTCCCGGGCAAGCTCGATCAGCGTGGGGATGCGCAGCGAACCGTCGAGATGGACGTGGAGGTCCGTCTTGGGGATGGCGCGGATGAACTCGGGGCTGTACCGGTACGTCACGGGCTCGACGATACGACCGGGACCGCTCGACCGTCAAGCTTCGCCGGGGTAGAGTCCCGAACATGGAGCGCGCAGCGTGCATCGTCGCGGCAGCCGGACGTTCGTCGCGCATGGGTGAATGGAAGCTCCTGCTCCCCTTCCGGGGCTCGACGATCATCCAGACCGTCGTCGAGGCCGCCCTCCCTGCCTGCAGCCGCGTGCTCCTTGTCACGGGCTATCGGGGAGCCGAGCTGTCCCGCCTGTTCGGCGGGAAGCCTCACGTCGTTCTCGTGGACAACCCGGACTGGGAGCTGGGAATGTTCTCATCGATTCAGCGGGCGGCCTGGGACGTGGACACCGACCGGTTCTTCATCACGCTTGGTGACAAGCCGCTGATCACCGCCGAGGTGTACCGCGCGCTCCTGGCGGCCGAGCCCGCGGACGCCGTCATTGCCGCGTTCGACGGGGCCTGGGGGCACCCGGTCCTCTGCAGCGCGCGGGTCCGGAACGCGATCCTGAAGGAGGATCCGGCCTCGGGGACCATGAAGGATATCGTGTCCCGGTTCACCGTGCGGGAGGTCCCGTGGCGTGACAGCTCCGTCCTCGCCGACGTCGACACTCCGCGGGAGTACAGTGCCCTGTTCAGGACTTGAGCAGTCAGAGCAAAAAGACTATATTAGTCATATGAAAAAAGCCAACATAAGCGAAGCGAAGAGCAGACTCAGCAGTTTTCTCAGTGACGTGCAGAGAGGTGAAACGGTGCTGATCTTCGACCGCAACCGGCTCGTTGCGCGGCTGGAGCCGGTAACCAATGCAGATGTTCCGGAGACGGATCGGGTGATGACACTCATACGGTCCGGCATCGTCTCAGCCCCGCGGCGCCGCCCGGACGTCCGGGCCTTTCTCGAGCGCGCGCGGCCGCGCCTTTCCCGCGGCGTCACCGGGTCCGGCACCGTGGTCAGGGAACGGAGAGAGGGACCGTGAGGTACTGGGACTCCTCGGCCATCATTTCCTTGCTGGTCGTCGAAGCCAGCTCCCCGGCGCGCTCGTCCCTCCTGGAGGAAGACCCGCAGGTCGTGACGTGGTGGGCCAGCAGGGTGGAATGCGCTTCCGGTCTGAGCCGTCTGTGCCGGGACCAGTCGCTGGATGAAAAGGGATTGATTCAAGCTCTTGGCAACCTGGACGCGTTCTGTGAGACCTGCGCGGAGGTCCTGCCGTCGGAAGAGGTCCGCAAGCGGGCTCTTCGTCTTCTGAGGGTCCATCCTCTTCGGGCCGCGGACGCGCTGCAGCTCGCCGCCGCGCTCGCTGCCGCGCATGAGGACCCTTCCTCGCTGTCCCTTGTCACGAGTGATGACCAGCTGAAGCTGGCGGCGGAAAAGGAAGGATTCACGGTCCTCTAGAACTCCCGCAAGCTCTCGTCTACGCCCTTTCGCATTTCGAACCACCAGTCCAGCGCGGCTTCCCTGCGGTCCGTCTCGAACCTCCGGAGCCACTCCTGGAGCGCCGGGTCTTTTTCTCCCTCCACGTCCCGGGCCCGTCGGAGGAAGGAGAGCACGAAGTCCACGTCTCCCTCGGATTCCCAGGAGACGGATGCATTCCGGGAGTTGATCCGGCTGGCCGTGACGGCAGTGGAGGCAAGGAGCTGGTCGCGAAGGCCGTACATCTTCTCGAAAATGTCCGGCACGATGTCCTCCGCCCACCCGCGGTGGAAGCGGCAGAATCCCGCCGTGTCCAGGAGCAGCTCCTTCTGAAACCGTTCGGCGCACAGCCGGCCGAGCGTCCGGGGCGGCGCGAATGCGAAGCCGTAGTACATGTAGTACTTGCCCATGATCGGCATGGGCGCAAGGACGCCGGGCGCCCAGTACTGGTTGGGGACCATCCAGCCCTGGCGCCCGAAGGCGGCGTACACGAACTTGTCCAGGAGCCTCTTCCCGCGGGCGCGGGAGAGCTGACGGCCCCACCTGCGGGCGCCCAGCGTCATGTCCACCACGCCCCGGCGGCCCACGATGGAGTTCAGAAGCTCCACGCCGAGATCCGCGTTGTGCGCGGAGTCCGTCACGGGGTCGAAGGCATCCAGAGACCACCGGGGCACGCGCGTCACCCCGAGGTCCTCTTTCGACAGGTCCCCGGAGTCCAGCAGGTCCATCATCCACGCCAGCACTCCCCCGGCCGAGATTCCGTCCAAGCCCAGCATGTCCGCGTGGTGGCACAGGCGTTCCGCGGCGCGCTGGTCGAATACTCCGCACAGCGGCCCCATGGCCTGGTAGGGCTCGTAGTCCTTCTTGTAGTCGTCCTTCATCTTCTTGCACACCGCGGAGCAGGGCTCCCCGCAGGTGTGCTGCCGGCGCGGCGTGATCGTCTCCTCGTTGAACTGGGAGAGGTAGTGGTTGACGACGAGCCCCTCATGGAGCGCGAGCCTCTTCTCCTCGCTCATGAGATTCGTGCGGTAGTTGAACGCCATGAGCCGGCCGCGCACGCCGGCGTAGTTCACGCCGAAGGTGCCGCCGGTATTGAACTTCGGATCGAAGCGGTACTTGGTGGTGGACTCCAGGTCCTTGGCCAGAAGACGCTGGTGATACTTCGTCTCGAACCACGAGTCGGCCACTTTGCGGTCGCGGAAATCCTCATCCACGTAGGTGCCGCCGTAGATGACGGCCGCAATGCCGTGCTCCCGGAGCATTTTGCTGCCCATTCCGCCGCGGCCCGCCCAGGTGTCCACCGCGGTGATGCGGCCCTGGATGATCGGCGCGGAGACGATGCCGCCCATGTCCGTGGCACGGGCAGCGGGCCCCGTGGCAAGAACCCGCGGGTCGGAAGAGTAGCGGCCGGCGAATCGCGTGAGCACGTGATCCATGAGCGCATACGCGCCGCCCCGTCCCTGCGCCCAGACCGCGGACACGTCGACTGGCGCAAGCTCGACCTCCACCTCCTCGCCGTGCGTGCGGTTCAGGAACAGGATCGAGGGCTCCGGCGCCTTGCCGATGAGTGAGACGGTGTTGAGCCCGAGATTGTCGAAGACGAGGCCCGCCCCGCCCATGGAGGAGACGAAGAAGCCGCGCCAGCAGGGAGAGAATCCGGTGACGAACAGCCGGTTGGAGCCGGGGAAGATGGAGCCGGCGAAGAGGCCCACGCCGATGTTGAGAGACTGCGTATGGGACGACAGGTGCAGCCCCAGGTCCACCGGCCCGAAGAATCGGCCGACCTCGTAGCGTCGGACCCGGTAGAACCCGCTTGCAGCGTCGATGAGAAGGACCTTCTGCTCCATTTTCAGCGCGTCCGGCTCTAGCGCGCCCTGCTCTCCGCGCGGTCGAGGATCTTGGACAGCGCGGCCGCCGGATCCGCCGCCCGGGAGGCGAGGATCATGGAGGCGATGATGTACGGCTTGTAGCCGGCTTGGCGGTACAGCGGCGTGCGGAACCGGTCGAACACGTCAGCGGCAACCTCTCCCTGCGCGCAGCTCACCCCGGTGATGTCCGCCGGCAGGCAGTGGAGGTACAGGCCGTCCTTCGTGCGGTGCATGAGATCCTCCGTGCACTGCCAGCTCCTGAACTTCGCGTTGTTCTCCAGGCAGCGCTTTTCCAGGTCCTGCAGCGCCTGCTTGTTCCCCGTCTCCACGATCTTCGTGCGCTCCTCCATCACGGCGAAGGGCGCCCAGCTCTTCGGGTATACCACGTGCGCGCCGTCGAACGCTTCTTCCATTGAAGAACAGATGTGGAAGCTTCCCCCGGATGCCGCGGCGAACCCGCGCGCCTGAGCCACGACGTCCGGCATGAGGGAGTATCCCTCGGGGTACGCCAGGGAGACGTCCATGCCGAAGCGCGTGAACAACCCGATGACTCCCTGGGGAACGGACAGGGGCTTGCCGTACGACGGCGAATAGGCCCAGCTCATCGCGATCTTCTTCCCCTTGAGCTTGTCTACCCCGCCGAGCTCCGTCACGACGTGGAGGAGGTCCGCCATGCTCTGCGTGGGATGGTCGATGTCACACTGCAGGTTGACCACCGTGGGCCGCTGCTCGAGAACCCGGTCCTTGAACGCCTGCTCCACGGCTTCCGCCACGCTCAGCATGTAGGTGTGGCCCTTGCCGATGTACATGTCGTCCCGGATGCCGATGACCTCCGCCATGAAAGAGATCATAACCGCGGTCTCCCGCACCGTCTCCCCGTGGGCCACCTGGGACTTGCCCTCATCCAGGTCGGAGACGGTCAGGCCCAGGAGATTGCACGCGGAGGCGAAGGAGAAGCGCGTGCGCGTGGAGTTGTCCCGGAACTGCGACACGGCGAGCCCGGAGTCCCACAGCCGGGGGGAGATGTCCCGTTCCCGGAGCGCCTTGAGAATGGAGGCGATTTCCAGGATTGCCTCCAGCTCGTCACGGCTCTTGTCCCACGTCAGCAGGAAGTCCTTGCCGGCCAGTCCGGAGGCGGCCTTCTTGCCCAGGGCGTCGATCCTGCGTTGAATGTCGTGCGGCGTCGTGCTGCTCACCTGATCCTCCCGAGCCCCCTGAGTATTTTCTCCGGAGTGATGGGCCAGTCGCGCATCCAGACTCCGGTGGCATCGTGGACGGCCGCCGCAATGGCGGGCGCCGCCCCGTTCATGCTGATCTCCGAAACGCTCTTCCCCCCGAATGGCCCGAAGGGATCGTCGGTCTGAACGAAGCTTACCTCGATCTCCCCCGGGAGCTCCTGGATCATGGGCGCGCCGTAGTCGGAGAGCCGCGTGGTGAGGCACCGGCCGTCCTCGTCGAACAGCATCTCCTCGTACAGGGCGTGGCCGATTGACTTCAGGATGGCCCCGTAGACCTGCCCGCGGGCCAGCTCGGGGTTGATCAGGGTGCCGCTGTCGTGGATGGCATGATAGCGCCGGACCTCCACGGCGCCGGTGCGCACGTTGACCGCCACTTCGCAGAAGTGCGCCGCGTACGGGATGGCGGCGTCCTCCGAGGTGAAGGACGCGAAGCCGACCAGCTCCCCGGGCCCTTCGCCTCCCTGGCAGTGATGGGCGATTGCCGCGAAATCCACGCTTCCCTTCCTCCCTCCGATCTTCCCGGGGAACTGGAAGGTGAGATCGGACGCGGGCTCGTCCAGGAGCGCTGCGGCGACCCCGGCCATCTTGCTCCTGAGATCCTCCGCGGCCTTCAGTGCTGCGTTGCCGCTGAAAAACGTCCCGCTGGATGCGTATGCACCCTTGTCGAAGGGAGTGGTGTCCGTGTCTCCCGAGATGACGGAGACCTTGTCCAGCCCGCAATGGAGCGTCTCCGCGACAAGGGACGCCATGACCGTGTCCAGTCCTGTCCCGAGGTCCGCTCCGCCGGAGTGCACCATGAGGGAGCCGTCCGAAAGGAGCTTCACGTCCGCGCAGGCCTGGTCGAGACCCGGCAGGCCGGAGCCCTGCTGGATGACCACGACTCCTTGGCCCACACGCACGTCCGGGTTCGCCGGCCGTTCTCCTTTCTGCCGGCCCCAGCCGAAGCTCTTCCGCCCCCGCTCCAGCGCCTTTTCCAGCCCGCAGCTCCTGATCCTCACCGCCGCGCCCGCCCGACCCTCCCCGAGGCTTTTCAGGATCTCGAGGAGATCACCTTCCCGCACGTGGTTTCTTTGGAGAAACGCCAGGTGGTCCATGCCGAGCCGGTCTGCAAGCTCCGCGGCTGCCATCTGCACCGCGAAAGCGCCCTGCGGGGCCCCGTAACCCTGGTATGCCCCGGATGGCACGTGGTTCGTGTACCACGCGCGCACCTCCCACGCCATGTTCGGACAGCGGAACAAAGGAAGAGACTTGGAGCAGCCGTTCATGGGAACGGTCAGGGCATGGTTGCCGTAGGCGCCGGTGTCCGCGTCCACGGACATCCGGATTGCCGTCAGGGTGCCGTCACGACGCGCGCCCATCTTCACAGTGATCCGAAACGGATGCCGCGTCGTGGCTGCAAGGAACTCTTCCTCCCGTGTGTACTTGAAGAACACCGGGCGGCCGGTCTTCACGGTGGCGTAGGCGCAGACCTCTTCCAGGAGCACGTCCTGCTTGCTGCCGTACCCGCCTCCGATCCGTTCCTTGATCACGCGGATCCGGTTTTCGCTGATCCCCAGCACGCGGGCCAGGATGCGCCGCAGGTGCCAGGGAACCTGGGTGGAGGCATGAACAACGAGCCGGTCCCCGTCCATCCTGGCATACACGACGTGCGGTTCGAGCGGCGTGCATTGGACTCGGCTTGTCACGTACGTCTGCTCCACGACCTCGTCCGCGGCCGCAAAACCGGCATCCAGGTCTCCCACTCCGCCGGAAGCGCTGGCAGCGAGGTTCCGGCCGGGCTCCGCGCCTATGGGAAGCGGGTAGACGATGCTGTCAAGGTGGTCCGCATGAACGGACGGAAGCCGGCCGCTCATGGCATCGTCCAGGGAGAGAACAGGCCGCTGAACGTCGTAGTCCACGCGGATGAGCTTGAGCGCGGCGCGGGCCGCGGCCTCGTCCTCCGCAACCACGGCAGCCACCCGGTCCCCGGCGTGCCTGACATGCCTGCTGAACATCCGGTAGTCGTACGGCGACGGCTCCGGAAAGCCCTGGCCTGCCTGCCCGTACGGAATGTCCGGGCAGCTTCTGTGGTCGATGACGAGCACGACACCCGGCAGCGCCTCCGCGGCCGACGTGTCGATGCCGCGGATGACGGCACGCGCGTGAGGGCTTCTCAGCATGGCGAGCACGCAGCTTCCCGGCTCAACCCGGTCCTCCACGTAGGCTTTCATGCCGGCGACGAGCTTCACGCCGTCGATCTTTTTCTGGGACTTGCCGACCACGCGCAGGTCGTCACGGACAGCAGGGGCACGACCTGCTCCTTCAGGGCCTCCCGCGCGTCGCCGGCGCGCAAGCTCCACGGCAAGGAAGAACTGCTTGTACCCGGTGGCCCTGCTGAAAAGCCCGGAGAGGGCGTCACGGACGTCCGCCTCCGTCGGCGCCGCCACGCGCCGCAGAAGGTCCTCCAGGAGAAGGGCTGCTGCCGGCGAATTGTATGCGGACTGAACCACGCCGGCTTCGAGCATCGCCTCCTGGAGCGTGGACAGCCGGCCGCCACCATCCATGAGGCTCTCGATGGTTTCCAGGGAGCGGCCCTCGACCTGGCCGGCCACCATGAGACCGGCGAGAACCGCACGGCCGTCCAGGAGGATCGTGTCGCTGCCGGCGAATCCTTCACCGTCGTCGCTCGCTCTCACGGAAGGTATCCCGATCCGCTGAAGGAGGGCCTGCAGGCTCTCTCCGGGCTCAGCCGAGACGGAGCGGCGGCGGCCGTTCAACGTGAAGCTCAGCGTCATGCCCCGCCTGCCTTTCCGGCCATTTCCTCCAGAGCATCCGCGACGAGGATCCGGGTCATGTATTGCTTGTATGCCGAGGAGGCGTGCATGTCCGGCTGAGGAGCGAACGCTCCGGCAGTGCGCTCTTCGATCTCAACGCGTGGGGGAAGGGCCTTCCCTTCGAGCGCCTGCTCAGCGGCCAGCAGCCTCACGGCGGTTCCCCGGCAGTCGCTGGCCACGAGCCTCAGCCCCTTCACAGGGGGGGTGACAGCGCCGGCGCACGCGGCGATCACGAGGCTCCGGCCGCTGTGGGCGGTGCGGGAGACCGCCCGGACGGCGGCCGGACGCGACGGATCCCGAACGACGATGGAAAGGACGAGACCGCTTCCGCCGTCCCTCAGCCACGCGTCCAAGGCGAGGGGCCTTTTCTTCCCCGCGATGGAGACCTCTGCCTCCATCGCCAGGAGAACGGGAACAAGGGCCGAATCCAGCGGATGGAGTGCGATCTCTCCTCCGACGGTGATCATGTTCCGCAGAGTGCGCGAACCGGTCAGGGCCGCCGCGCGGCGGACCGCCGGCGGGCAGCCGTCGTGATCCACAAGCTGCTGAAAGGTCACCGACGCGCCGATGACGCAGCGGGCCTGCGATGCTTCGATCTTTCCCAGTCCGAGCTTCTCGAGGGAGATCAGGATAAGGGGAGCATCAGACGGCGCTGCGTTCAACCACGTCCCGCCGCCCAGGAAGGCAGTGCCGGGCATGGCCCGGGCCTTCAGGGCTTCCTGAACGGTCGCGGGCCGCAGGATCTCGGTGATCATGGGGCGATTGTAGTTTCTCCGGGCCGCCGGCACAAGGGGCCCGAGTGTTCACGGCAGCCGAAATATCCTATATTCGGCTCATGGAATGGCGCGCAAGCCACATCCTGGTGAAGGACCGGAAGCTGGCGGATGAGCTTCTCAAGAGGGTGAAGCGTGGCGGGAGCTTCGAGGCACTGGCGCGGGAATACTCGACGTGCCCCTCGAAGTCCCGGGGCGGGGACCTGGGGTGGTTCGGGCCGGGCAAGATGGTGCCGGCCTTCGAGAACGCCTGCCGCAGGCTTTCCCCCGGCTCGACGAGCGACCTCGTGTCCACGTCGTTCGGATATCACATCATCAGGCTGACCGGCCGGAAAGACTAGCTCCATGTGCAGGAACATCAAGACTCTCTATAACTTCGAGCCTGCGGCGACGAATGACGAGATCCGGGCCGCGGCCCTGCAGTACGTACGGAAGATCAGCGGCTTCCGTGTTCCTTCCGCGGCGAACAAGGAAGCGTTCGATCACGCCGTGGAGGAAGTGGCGCACGCCTCGGCGCACCTCCTGGGGTCACTCGTGACCACGGCCGCTCACCGCGACCGGGACGTTGAGGCCGCGCGGGCCCGGGCGCGGGCCGCGCGGCGCTTCCCTTCAGCCGCATCCTGACGATCGGGTCCAGAAAAAGGGAGACGGCCGCTCAACCCCCTCCGGCCGCGGCGCGCAGGAGCCCTTCGGCGATCCGGTTGGCCTCCCGGGTGAGCGTGTGCTCGTCCACGCCGGTGAGCCGCCCTTTTTCCACGACCACCCGTCCGTTACAGATGGTGTAGTCGGTGCCGTGGTTGTAGCCGGCAAAGATCAGCGCGGCGAAGGGATCCGAGAGACTGCCCGCGTACTCCAGCCGGTCAACGTCGAACACGGCAAGGTCGGCAGCGAACCCCGGTTCGATCCTGCCCAGGCGCTGGAAGCCGAGCGCGCCCGCGCCCCCTTCAGTGGCCATGCGCAGGACCTCACGCGCGGTGAGCGCTGAGCTGCCCCGGGCCACCCGCTGCAGCAGGAGGGCGTGTCGCAGCTCGCCGAGGAAGTCCGAGGAGTCGTTGGATGCCGAGCCATCCACGGCAAGCGCCACAGGAATGCCCATGTCCAGCATGTCCCTGACCCGGCAGATGCCCGAGGCAAGGCGCATGTTGGAGCTGGGGCAATGAGCCACGTGGGCGCCGGCCTGGCGAAGGACTTTCAGCTCGTCATCATTGAAAAAGATGCCATGGGCGTAGAACACCTCCGGCCCGATGAACTCGCAGCGCTCCATAAGGGCCACGGGACGCACGCCGTACCTCTCCGCGCAGTAGTCGTTCTCATCCTCCGTCTCGGCGAGGTGGGTGTGCAGCCGCACGTTGTAGCGCCGGGCCAGGCGCGCCGTCTCCCGCATGAGGGACTCCGTGACGGAGAACGGGCTGCACGGCGCAAGAACCACCTTTCTCATGGCCAGGGGCGCCGGGTCGTGGAAGCGCCTGATGACGCGCTCGCTGTCCGCCAGGATCGTGTCGGCGTCCTGCACCACGCTGTCCGGCGGCAGGCCGCCGTCCTTCCTGCTCAGGGACATGGAGCCGCGCGACGGGGAGAACCGCATTCCGAGCTTCTCCGCCGCCTCGAACTGCCGGGACACGAAGTCACCGGCACCCCGGGGATACAGGTAGAGGTGATCCGTGGAGCAGGTGCAGCCCGTTTTCAGGAGCTCTCCCATGGCGAGGAGAGAGGACGTGTAGATCGCTTCCTCGTCGATGTTCTTCCACACCTCGTACAGGTAGACGAGCCAGTCGAACAGCTTGGCGTTCTGCACGGCCGGCAGGTTCCGCGTCAGTGTCTGAAAGAAGTGGTGATGCGTGTTCACGAACCCCGGCACCACGACGTGGCGCGAGCAGTCGACCACGCGCGCATCGCGGGGCGCCGGGATCTCCCGGCCCACCTTGGCAATGAGGCCGCCTTCAATGAGAATATCCTGGCCGCGAAGGCCGTCGACGTCTGCCGAGGGCTGGATAAAAAAGCAGCCGCGCAGCAGAAGTGGCGCCGGCGCGGGTGTGTCGTCTTTGGGCGGCATGTCAGTCTCCGTACATCGCGCGCGTGCTGGAAGCCATCATGGCCACTGCCGCGCTTCGCGGCATGAGCCGGGTCATGGCGAAGTGGGCCATGCGGACCTTTGCCCCGGGAACAAGGACAGCGCGCCGGCCGAGGGCCCGCAGCGCCTCCTTCGCCACGAGGTCCGGCTCCACGTCCACCGGAGTTCCTTTCGCTCCGGCGGGCCGGCTGGCGAGGTAGTTCGGCGTTCGAACGACGGCCGGGCAGCAGGCAAGAACGTCGATGCCGCGCGGTTTCATTTCCACGGACAGGCCTTCCGCCAGGGAAAGAAGAAACGCCTTGGTTGCGCTGTACACGGCAACGTACGGGGAGCCCTGGAATGCAGCCATGCTCGACATGAGGATGATCCCGCCCCGGCGGCGCTCCGCCATGGCCGGGGCAGTCATGTCGATGAGCGCGAGCGGAGCCTGGCAATTCACCTCGATCACGTCGCGGTACTTCGCAAGGGGAGCCTTGAAGAAGGGACCTTCATAGGACGACGCGGCGTTGCATACCAGGAGCCCGATCTCCCGGTCCCGGGCCGCGCGGGACACGTCGGCGATCCCCGCCGCGGAGCCCAGGTCAGCGGCTGCCGTGATCACCTGGACGCCGGACGCGTCTCGAATCCGCGAGGCCGTCTCCTCCAGCGGACCCGGCCGGCGGGCAACCAGGAGCAGGTTCAGGCCGTTCCCCCCAAGCTCCGCCGCAAAAGCGGCCCCGATCCCCTCCGAAGCACCGGCGATGAGAGCCCACGGACCGTAGCGGCTGCGCAAAGCGTCAGACCCTGGCATCCGTCCCCCTTTCCAGGATCAAGAATACTGCTTTCTTCCCGCGCCCCAAAGCTTCACCGTGGCGAAGCCGGCGATGAAGCCCCCGATGTGCGCGGCGTATGCCACGCCGCCTCCGGTATCCCTGCCCAGGACGCCCAGCTCCGAGATGACCTGGAACACGAACCAGATCCCGACGGCGACGATGGCGGGCACGGTCGTGATGAACCGGAACAGGAGGACGCGCACCCGGTTTCTGGGGAACAGGAGGATGTAGGCGCCCAGGACGCCGGCGATCGCCCCCGAGGCGCCAAGGTTGGGGATCAGGAGATTGCCGCCGGTCATCTTCGTCATGTACACCTGGGCGAGGGACGCGGCGGCGCCGCAGAATATATAGAAGAGAAGGTAGCGGAAGTGCCCGAGCCGGTCCTCGATGTTGTCCCCGAAGATGAACAGGTAAAGCATGTTGCCGGCGATGTGAGCGATGCCGGCGTGCATGAACATCGAGAACAGGATCGTGAGCCAGACAGGAACGGGGGTGGGCTGGAGCCCGAGGACTCGCGCCTTTCGCCCGGTATCCGGGTCCTCCAGCACCCGGTCCGGAGTGACGACGTCCTTCCCCGAGATGATCTCCTGCGGAACCGTGGAGAACGTGTTGATGAAGCGCTGGTTCGTGCCGAAGCCCTCGAAGAGCACGAACACCGCGATGTTCACGGCGACGATGACCCACGTGACCCACGGGGTCGTACGCCGGCCGGTGTTGTCGTCTCCGATCGGAATCATGTTTCCTCCAGCGCGTACACCAGCGTCGCGTAGAACGCGCTGCACGTCACCAGGTCATCGATGCGCGTGTATTCGTTGGGCGCATGGGCCTTGTCTTCATCTCCCGGGCCGAATCCGATCGTCGGGACGCCGTGCGTGCCGCAGATGGCAACGCCGTTGGTGCTGAAAGTCCACTTGCCGACCTCCGGCGCGCGGCCGAACAGCCCCTGGTGCGCTTTCACGCCGGCCTGGACCAGGGGATGTTTCTCCTCGATCTTCCACGTGGGGAAGGAGAGTTCCTGACCGTAGCGGGCGCCGTTCCAGCCCTTTCCGTCGTACCACGGCATGGCCACTTTCTCCGCGTCCCTGCCCATGGCGCGCCGCACTTCCTCAAGGGCCGTCTGCGCCGTCTCCCCCCACGTGAGCCGCCGGTCCATGTAGATGCTGCCCTGGTCCGGGACGGCGCACTGGCTGGGCCCGTGCACGTCGATGCGGGAAACCACGATCGTTCCCTTGCCGAGGAACTCATCGGAGCCGAGCTTCTCGTTGAGATTCTCCATGGCGAGCGATGCCCGGGCGGCCTTGTACGCCGCGCTGTCCCCCCGCTCCGGCGCGCTTCCGTGCGCGCTGATCCCGCGGAGCGTTGCCTCGATCTCCATGCGGCCGCGCTGGCCGCGGTAGAGACGGCATGAGGTGGGCTCCGTGGAGACGGCGAACTCCGGCTTCAGCCCTTCCTTCTCCACGAGGTAGAGCCAGCACAGCCCGTCGCAGTCCTCCTCCAGAACGGTGAACGTGAAGTACACGGAAAAGCCGCCGTCATAGCCCAGCTCGTGGAGGATCCGGCCGGCGGCGATCATGGCAGCCGCTCCGCCCTTCTGGTCCGCGGTCCCCCGTCCCAGCACGCGGCCGTCCTTGATGATCCCCGAGAAGGGATCGGTTTCCCATCGTGTCCTGTCTCCGACGCCCACGGTGTCGATGTGCGCGTCGATGGCAAGTTTCCGCGGGCCGCGACCGACACGGCCGATGACGTTGCCAAGGCCGTCGATGCGGACCTCGTCGAAACCTGCCTCGCGGCACAGGGATTCAATTTTCCGGCACACCTCCTCTTCCTTCCCGCTGAAGGACGGGATTTTGACGACGGAGGAGAGGGTCTCCGCAGAGTAGTCGCGCAGCTTCTTCGCGCCGGAGAGGATGGAAGCGTGCATGTCTTTCATTGCGGCCAGTATAGACAGAAAAAGGCGGGCCCGAAAGTCCAGCGCGCCCGCAGGGCGCGCGAAAGGGGCCCCAGGGCGGCAGGCGTTTCGAAGAAGCGCCGGGAGCCCTGGGGAACGAAAAGACTAATACACCTTCTTCCAGTCCTCGATGTTCGCCTTGTCGAACTTGAACGGAGGGCCGAGCAGGACCTCGGTCCCGCCGTCCGGCGCCTGCGTGATCACCTTCTCTCCGAGCCGGCCGGCGGTGAACTTCTCCCCGACCTTCCCGGTGATCTTGCCGCTGACGAGCCCGGTGGCCACGTACGACCCCAGGTACCCGACGTCGATCGGGTTCCAGAGGAACATGTAGGGGCACACGCCGTTCTCGATGTAGGTGGCCATCTCCGACGGCAGTCCCAGTCCGGTGAGGAACACCTTGCCGCCCAGACCCTTGTCCGTCAGCACCTTGCCCGCGGCCGCGATGCCGACCGTCGTGGGGGCAATGATGACCTTCAGGTTGGGGAAGGACTGCAGGAGGCCCTCGGCCTCGGATACCGACTTGTCACGGATGTCGTCGCCGTAGGCGATCTTCACGAGCTTGAGGTTCGCGTACTTCGGCTTCGCGAGCTCCTTCTTCATGAAGTCGATCCAGAGGTTCTGGTTCGTCGCCTGGCTGGTGGCGGACAGGATGGCGATGTCGCCGCTGCCGCCGGACATGTCGTAGGCGGCCTCAATCAGCGTGCTGCCGATCTTCGCGGAGTCAGCCTGGTTCACGTGCGTGGCGCGGCTCTGCGGGTTGACCCCGGAGTCCAGGGAGAACACCTTGATCCCCTGGCCCATGGCCTTGGTGAGAACCGGCTGCAGCGCGTCCTTGTCGTTTCCGACGATGCAGATCGCCGCCACTTTCTGGGAAATGAGCTGCTCGAGGATCTGGATCTGCGCCTCAGCGGTCGGCTGATCCGGCGCGCGGAGGATGGCCTGGAAGCCCTGCTCCTCGATGCCAGCTTTGAAACCGCCCATCTGCCTGTCGCCGTAGGGGTTTCCCGTGTTCTTGAACACGATGGCGTACTTCGCCCCGCCCCCGCCGGCCGCAGGCTTCTCCCCGCCGCCGCCCGCGAAGAGCGCGACGGGCAATGCGAGTGCCATGATCACTCCGATCAAGGCAGCCCTGATAAAAACCTTCCGCATAGGAACCTCCTCCTTATGGAGTTTTTCCGTCCGGACGCCTCTCGGCCGCCTCACGGGCCGCCGAGGGCACCGAACCCTGAAACCGTTCACGGAACCGCACATTGAGAACGAGGACCGAGATGATGAGCAGGAGCCCGACGATGATGAGGAGCGTCTGCGCCTGGATGTTCACGAGCCCCAGCCCGTAGTACAGGAACCCGATGATGAAGATGGAAAGCAGCGGTCCGGCCAGCCGCCCCTTTCCGCCGGAGGTGCTCACGCCGCCGAGGACCACCATGGCAATCACGTCCAGCTCGTACCCCTGCGCCACGTTCGGCCGCGTGCTGCCCATGCGCGAGGTGAGGAACAGCGCCGTCACGCCGGCCATGAGGCCGGTGAGCACGCTCACGATCAGGATGATGGAGTCCGTCTTGACGCCGGAGTAGCGCGAGGCGGTGAGATTACTCCCCATTCCGTAGATCTTGCGGCCGAAGCTCGTCTTGTGCAGGAGGATCCAGAAGATGACGGCGCAGACGGCAAATGCGATGAGGATGATGGGGACCTTCCCGACAGCCCCCCATCCCAGCGCGGAATACCACGTGGGGAACTTCCCCGCAGCCTGGTCCTGCAGGATCACGTACGCGATGCCGCGGTAGATGATCATCGTGGCGAGGGTCACGATGACGGATGACAGCTCCTTGAACCGCGTCATGAGCATGCCGTTGATCCATCCGCATGCCGTCGCCACGAGGAGGCACAGAAGGACGGCCAGCACCATGGGCAGGCCGGCGTTGTAGGCCACCGCCATGATGACCGCGGACAGCGCGACGGTGGAACCCACGGAGATGTCGATGTTCCCCAGGATGATCACCATGGTCATGGGGAGCACGAGGAACGCCTTGTCGAGGAACGTCATGGGGGTCGACAGGAACTGGTCCACGTTGAAGTAGTAGGAGGACAGCGTGCTGTTGACGATGTTGACGGCAATGAAGATGACGACGAGCAGCCATTCCCACTGGAAGAAGAACGAGCGCCAGCTCCACAGCCTGTCGACCCGGATGGATCTCTCCACGCGCCACTCCTAGATCGCGCGCCGTCGCAGCGCGAAGCGCTGGTTGTTTCTCTTGACCAGCACGTTTGTCAGGACCGCGGCAAGAATCACGATGCCCTGGATGGCCTGCTGCCAGAACGGGGAGACGTTGATCAGCGGCAGGGCGTTGTTCAGGATCCCGAGGAGGATTGTCCCCAGGATCAGCCCGGACACCTTCCCGCTTCCCCCCGCGATGCTCACGCCGCCGAGCACCGTAGCGGCAATGACGCTGAGCTCGAAGCCGGTGGCCGTGTCGCTCTGCGCGGAGGCGAACTTTGCCACCCAGATGACGCCTCCCAGGCCGGCGAGCGCCCCCATCACCGTGTACACGAGCAGGATGATGCGGCGCCGGGGAATACCCGAGATGTCCGCGGCCTCGGGGTTGGATCCCACGGCATAGATCTGCCGGCCCGTCTTCATGTGGTTGATGAAGTAGAAGAACGCCGCGTTGATGACGACGGCGATGATGATGGGATTGCTCACCCCGAGGATGTTGCCGGTGGCGATGTGCTTGAACCCGTCCGACATCTGGTACGCGCTCACCCACGCGCCCTTGCTGACCACGTAGGTAAGGCCGCGGATGATGTTCATGAAGCCGAGGGTGGCGATGATCGGCAGGACGTTGAAGCGCGCAATGAGCACTCCGATGAGGACGCCGGCCACCGTTCCCACGGCCATGCCTTCAAGGATGGACACGATGGGAGAAATGGATCGGAAAGCGTTCACCGTCAGCGCGCTGATCATGCCGGCCAGGGCGATGGTGGCGCCGACGGACAGATCGATTCCCCGCGTGAGGATCACCATCATCATCCCCACGGAGAGGATGCTGAGGATGGCCGTGTTGGTGAGCAGGTCACGGATGTTCGTGAGAGTGAGGAAGTTGTGGTTGCGCAGCTGGAAGATGGCGCAGATGATCACGATGAAGACGAGGAGGCCCACCTCGCGGAAGCTCTCCGAGAACGACGCTGACCGTCTCATGCGTGCACCGTCTCCTGCGGCGTATCCGACGGATCCGGGATGGCCGCGCGGAGGATCTGCTCCTGGGTGCTGCCGGCGGTTTCCATGACCGCCGCGACCCTCCCCTCCCGCATCACGAGGATGCGGTCGCTCATGCCGAGGACCTCCGGCATCTCCGAGGACACCATGATGATGCCGTACCCCATCTCGGCGAGGTCGTTCATGATGGTGAAGATGGCGGTCTTGGCGCCCACGTCCACGCCCTTCGTGGGCTCGTCCAGGATGATGAGCTTCATCGTGCCGGCAAGCAGCTTGGCCACGATGACCTTCTGCTGGTTCCCGCCGGAGAGGGTGGCCGCCAGGTCGAAGACGCTGGACGCCCTCACGTCGAGCTTGTCCGCCAGCTCCTTGGTCACCGCGTTTTCCTTTTTGGGATGGAGCCAGCCCGCCGTGGTGAACTGCCGGAGCGTGGGAAGCGTCACGTTCTTGGCCAGCTCCCACGACAATACCAGTCCCTGCCTCAGGCGGTCCTCCGGCAGGTACCCGATCCCCTTCTCGATGGCCTGCGCCGGGTTGGAAAGGTGCAGCTCCTCTCCGTCCAGAACGACGCGCCCGGTGTCAGGACGCGTGACGCCGTAGATTGCCTCACACACCTCCGTGCGTCCCGCGCCGATCAGTCCGGTCATGGCGAGGATCTCACCCTTGCGGACAGAGAACGAGACGTCCTTGAAGTACCCGGTGCGGGAGAGCCCTTCCACGCGGAAGATCTCCTCCCCGATGGAGACGGCCCGCTTGGGAAAGAACTGCGTGATCTCCCGGCCGACCATCGCCATGATGAGCTGCTCCCGCCGGATCTCGTTGAGGTTCCACGTGCCGACGTACCGGGCGTCACGGAACACGGTGACGCGGCTGGCAAGCCGGTACATGTCTTCCATCCGGTGAGAAATGAAGATGATGGATACGCCCTTGTCACGGAGGTTCTCCGTGGTGCGGTACAGGTCCTCACTCTCCCGCGTGGTGAGCGGGGCGGTGGGCTCGTCCATGATGATGATGCGCGCGTTGGCGGAGAGCGCCTTGGCGATCTCCACGATCTGCTGCTGGGCCACGGAGAGGTTTCCCATGAGCGCCCGCGGATCAAAGTCAGCATCGAGCTGCGCAAGGAGCTCTCCCGCCCTCACGTGGAGGCTCTTCCAGTCGATCTTGCGGGTGAGCTTGTTGATCGTCTCATGGCCGATGAAGATGTTCTCCGTGACGGACAGGTCGGGGTAGCAGGTCACGTGCTGGTAGATGGCGGCAATCCCGAGCTTCTGCGAATCCGCCGTGCTGTGGATCTCCACCGGCTTTCCGTCTACCAGGATCTGGCCTGCATTGGGCTGGTAGACGCCGGTGATCACCTTGATGAGGGTGGACTTCCCCGCCCCGTTCTCTCCGATGAGCGCGTGAATCTCCCCGCGCTTCAGCTCGAAATGCGCGTCATCCAGTGCCGTGACACCGGGGAACGTCTTTGTAATGTGCCTCAGCTCGAGAATCGTGTCCGTCACGTCAGCAGATCCTCAGGCATTCGATTTTGAGCAGATGCGCGAGCTTGTCAACCCTGTCCGCGATGTGGCCCGTGCCGATGGCGCAGTGGTGCGCCGGCCCGGCCTTCGACCATCGGTCCGTGAACTCCCGCGCGGACAGCGGGAACCGGTACCTGCTGTTGGTGTTGCCGATCTGCAGAACGGGTCCGGGAACAGACTCTCCCTCCGCGGTGAGAAAGAACGTCCTGCCGCCCCGGCCCTGCACCACGGAGAGAAGCGTCACCGGGCCGTGACGCACGCTCATTTGGATGGAGAGCCCCTTGCCCGGCTTGCCGTGGTAGACCGGCAGGGGCACCAGACCCACCGGTCCCTCCGCAATGGCCGGATGCGCCGGCCCGTCGTGGCCCCAGAGAACCGCGTCGTCGTTGAAATCGATGGCGTAGAACTCGGAGAAGGAGCCGCCGGCGCCGAAGCAGTCCATGATCTTCATCGCCATCACGTTCTTGATCTCGCACTCCCCCGCCACGGGAACGTGGTGCGACGTGAGGAGCGTGTTGCCGGCGATCACGGAGGTGACGATGTCCTCATGCTCGTTTCCCGCCTCCCCCTCGTAGTAGTAGGCCATGGCGTCAAGGCGGCGCTCGGCGACCAGGGAGTCCAGGGCGCACGAGGTGCGGGCCGCGCGCTCCAGCTCCGCCGGTTCGCACTCCGGAGACACGCGGAACTCGGACTGAAACTGGCGCAGTTTCTTCCCGACCTCGTCCGCGCGGACCTGGTCGCGGTGGAGCTTCAGGTGGTCCATCTCGAGAAGCTCGAAGTGACTGCCGAAGACGTCCGCCAGGCGCGTGACGTCCGTGTAGACGTCCAGCATGCCGGCGTAGTAGTGGCCGAGGACTCCGATGCGCGCGTCGCGGATGCCCCGCCTCACGCCCACCGCATCGACCCACCCGCCGATCTGCTCCCACGCGTACGGCTCCTCCAGCCAGCCGGTGACCAGGTGATAGTCGATCCCGCAGCCATTGAAGACGTTGGCGATCTCGGGTGCGCAGCAGGCCTGGCAGTGAGCGAGCCACTCGCCGGTCATGATCCCGCGGTCGCCCAGGGCATTGAACTTCTCGTAGTCGATGGCCGGCACGGGCTGAAGGTTCAGCACGATGATGGGAACGCGCGTCCGCTGGGCAACGGGGAGGACGGTATCGGACAGGGCGTAGGTGGAAATGTACAGGAAGACAGCGTCAACGGCCTGCTCGAGGAAAAGGCGGGCAGCAGCGCGGGACTTGTCCTGGGAGTCCACGAGCCCGGCGTCCACGACCTCCACGCCCAGCAGCTGGAGCCGGCCGGCGATGTACCGCTGGTAGCTTTCAAGGCGTTCCTTGAGGCCCGTGAACTGCGGCCAGTACGTATCCAGCCCTATTCCGAAGAGCCCGATCCTGCTGTGGGTACGAACGCCCTCCGGCGGATGCATCGACGTCGAGTATCACGCACGGCAACTGTCATCGAGAATGGACTATTCATCGAAGGGGATGGAGGAAATCGCCGGGGATGGACAAAACTTGTGCTCGGGGCGCGAAAAGGAGTATAAAAACAGAATGGCCCAGGGCGAGGCGAACGGCCGCAACAGTTTCTTCCGGTACGTGACGTACAGCAAGGAGGATGAGAAGTGGCAGCTCGTCTGCACCGACGCCGGTTTCAGTGAAGTCCCGCCCCGCACGCGCTATCCCCCCAACAAGGAAGGGCATCCCCAGGTGTTCAAGAGCGTGGCCATGGGCCGCACGCTGCCGGAGTACCAGATGGTCTATATCACGAAGGGCCGCGGCGTGTTCGAGACGAACGGGAAGACGCATGTTGTCGTGCCGGGAACGGTCATGATCGTGTTCCCGGGAGTTCGTCACTGCTACAAGCCGGACTTCGAGGTGGGGTGGACGGAGTACTGGGTGGGCTTCAAGGGTCCCCATGCCGACACTCTGCAGGACCAGGGGTTCCTCTGCCCGCGCCAGCCGCTGTACGAGGTCGGCCTGCAGAACAGCCTCCTCGCCATCTACGGGAAGATCTTCGAGCTCCTCCAGAGCCAGCAGCCCCTCTACCAGATCCGGGCAAGCTCTCTTGTCCTCACGCTCATCGCAGAGGTCCTGGCGCATGAACGGAAAACCGTCCAGCACTCCAGCTCTGAAGGGCTGGTGGAGAAGGCGAAGTTCTTCATGGAGGAGAACATCCACCGCGAGGTGAATCTCAACGGCATGGGTGGTGTGCTCGGCGTCAGCCCGTCCCAGCTCAATTCCGTGTTCAAGTCCTACACGGCCATGACGCCCTATCAGTACTTCATCAGCATCAAGATCCGCAGGGCAAAGGAGCTGCTGGAGGCCGGCAGCCTGCCGATCAAGGAAGTGGCCTTCCGCCTGGGATTCGACGACCAGTACTATTTCTCCCGCCTGTTCCGCAAGAAGACGGGCATCGCCCCGTCGCGGTGGAGCTCGTTCGTCCGCCAGTGATGGGGCCCGAGCGCGCAAGGAGCAACCCATGACGAGAGCGGCATTCACCATGAAGCTGAGGCCCGGCAATGAGGCTGAATACCGCCGGCGCCATGACGAGATCTGGCCCGAGCTGATCAGGGAGCTGGAAGCAGCCGGCGTGTCGGACTATTCAATCTTCCTGGACGAGTCGACGCTGACCCTTTTCGCGTTCCAGAAGCTCAAGGACCACAACACCGCCGCGCTTCTTCCCCAGAGCCCGGTCGTGAAGAAGTGGTGGAAGTACATGGCTGATCTCATGGAGACGAACCCGGACCATTCACCGGTCACGGGCACGCTCACAGAAGTGTTTCACATGGATTGAGAAGGCGCGCTGCCCCGCGCGTTTCCTCAGCCGTAGAAGCCGCACTCGTACGCGGCGTCGAACATGGCGACAATATTCTGCGGCGGAACCCCGTGCTGGACGTTGTGGACGCTGTTGAACACGTAGCCGCCGCCCCCCATGAACGCCCGGAGGTTCTTCTGCACGTCCGCCCGCACTTCAGCCGGTGACGCGAACGGCAGAACGCGCTGGCAGTCCACGCCGCCTCCCCAGAACGTCACCCGCGGGCCGAATCTGCGCTTCAGGTCCCGGGGCGCCATGTCCCGCGCGCTGATCTGCACCGGATTCAGGATGTCCACGCCGTTGTCGATGAGGTCGGGTATGTACTCGACGCAGGATCCACAGGTGTGGTACCAGATCTTCGCAGTCGTAAGAGACTTGATGTGCTGCACGAGCCGCTTCTGCCGGGGCTTCACGATCCGGCGGTAGAAGTCCGGTGAGAACAGCGGGCCGCTCTGCCCGGCGAGGTCATCTCCGATCATCACGACGTCCACGATGTCTCCCACCTCGGCAAGGAAGAGCGAGTAGAAGTCCAGCCAGAACTGGAGAGTGCGGTCCAGGAGCGCCTCGCAGAACCGGGGATTCTCCAGCATGTCCATGAACCAGCGCTCCAGGCCGCGCATGTACCAGCAGATCTCATACACGACGCCGCCGATGGTCGTGCAGAGCGCCGCCTCCGAGGAGCGACGAACCTTCTGCACTTCCTCCCGCACGCCGGTGAACCGCGTCGGATCGTTTCCTTTCGGAAAGGGGTAGCTCGCAAGGTCCTCCACGGCGGCATCAGCCAGCGGATGATGGCTGATGTCCATGAAGAGACGCTGGTCCTCCGGCATTGACCACACCACTCCCCACTCGTCCTTCAGGTCGTGCCACGTCCTGCCATGCCGGCTCGCCTTCGTGATGCCGCCGGAAAAACCCTGCGGGCCGTGCGCGCCCACGTATCGCGTGTCGACGTGAAAGCGCTGGAGAACGGCCTCGGAAGGCCGGGCAAGCTGCTGCACCGGATCCATGATGATGATCTGCTCGTCCGCGATCCCCAGGTGAGCCAGGAGCGCCTCGTAGGCCTTGCGGTGGATGCCGGTCTGGAAACCGCCAAAATCGATAGGGACACGGTCCGGCGCCTGGTGATCCAGCGCCCGCCGCATCCGTTCGCGTGGTGTCATGGTTTCCCGGCCTTTGCTGCTCATGCGGGCATTCTATCACGGTTGATCAAGCGCGGAGCGGACCGCGGCGGCAGCGGCGCGCGGGTCGACGGCGCGTGTGACGAAGCCGCCGACGATCACGATCTCGGGCTTCAGGGCCCGCACCTGCCGGACGGCGTCCGGCGTCATGCCGCCGGCCACGGCGACCCGCGCGCCGGGCAGCGCGGCGCGCACGCCGGCCAGCTCGGCTGCCGGGTCGACGCCGGCGGACTGCCGGTCGAACGCCACGTGGCAGCAGAGGATGTGCACGCCGGCGTCGAGCACCTCCGCCGCGCGCCGCGCGGGGTCTGCAACCGCGATCAGGTCAGCCATCACCTCCCGGCCGGCGTGGCGCGCGGCCTCGCAGGCGCGCCGGATGGTGACGGTTTCCGCCGCGGCCAGCACTGTCACGATGTCCGCGCCTGCCTCGAACGCGATGGCCGCCTCCATTTCCCCGGCGTCCATGATCTTGAAATCCGCAAGGATGGCCAGGCGCGGGTACTCTGTCTTGAGCGCGGTGACGACGGCGGTCCCGGTTTTCAGGATGAGCGGCGTCCCGACCTCCGCGATGTCCACGAGGTCGGCGGTCTTCTCCAGCACCGCGCGCGCGGCGGCGAGGGACTCCACGTCCAGGGCAAGCTGCAGCTTCATGGTGTTTCCTGTATACTGCGCCCGTGGTCGTGATGGAAGAGCTGCCCCTGCAGATCGATCTCGGGCGTGAGCTGGCCCAGCCGCCGCGCGCGCCCGGCACGCTGGCCCTGAACTGGCTCGGCCAGGCAGGATTCGCTCTTCGCGCGGGCCGGTCGCTCCTCTTCGTGGACCCGTATCTCTCAAACTCGCTGGGAGAGAAGTACCACGGGAAGGAGTTTCCGCACCGGCGGATGATGCAGTCTCCGATTGCGCCGGAGGCTGCCCGCGGCGTCTCGGCGGTCCTGTGCACCCACGGCCACGGGGACCACATGGACCCGGGCACCCTGCCGGTAATCGCGCGGGAAAACCCGGAGTGCCGGTTCGTCGTCCCGAGGGCTGAGACGGAGCGCGCCGTCTCCCGCGGTATTGCGGAGAACCGGCTCCTGCCCCTGGACGCCGGGGAGTCCGTTCCCCTGGATGGCAGCATCCGCGTGGAGGCGATCCCCGCGGCGCACGAGGAGCTTGCCCGCAATGACCGGGGAGAGCTTCTTCATCTCGGGTACATCGTGAGCGCGGGAGGCCTGCGCGTGTATCATTCCGGTGACTGCGTTCCGTACCCTGGACTGGATGAGGCGCTGAGGGACGCGGCCATTGACGTCGCTCTCATGCCCGTGAACGGAAGGAGCGCCGCGCTCACCGCAAAGAGGATCTTCGGCAATTTCTTCCTGGAGGAGACAGTTTCCCTTGCCCGCTCGGCCGGCATTCCCGTTCTTTTCTGCCACCACTGGGGGATGTTCGACTTCAATACGATCGACCCGCGGGAAGCAGAGCGGAAGCTCCAGTCGCTGGGCGCGGGAATCCGCTGGGTCCTCCCCCGCGTTGATGTCACCTACGTGATGAGGAAAACATGAGCTACGAAGACATCCGTCGTACCGCCGTGGAAGAGATCAGCAGCGTGGTGTCGCGAGTGAACGCGGAGGAAATGGACCGGCTCGCCGCGGCGATCCGTGCCGCGCGGTCCGTGTTCGTCGCCGGAGCCGGCAGATCCGGCCTTGCCATCCGCGGCTTTGCCATGCGCCTCATGCACATGGGGATCGCCGCTCACGTCGTGGGTGACGTAACCACGCCCGCGCTCCAACCGGGGGATCTCCTCGTCATCGCGTCCGGATCCGGAAGCACCCCGAGCCTTGTTGCCGTTGCAGCGCAGGCCGTGAAACGCGGCGGGACGACGGCGCTTCTCACCATCGACCCGCAGTCTCCCCTTGCCGGGACAGCGGCCGTGGTGGTGCGCGTCCCGGCCCCGTCGCCGAAGGCGGCGGCAAAGGACAGCGTCACCTCCCGCCAGCCCATGGCCACGCTGTTCGAACAGGCGCTCGGCGTGCTTCTGGATTCCTGCATCATGCTCCTGATGCAGCTGACCGGCGTGAACGAGCAGGCGATGTTCCAGAGGCACGCGAATCTCGAGTGAGCCATTCAACGGACCTTCGAAATGCTTCCTCACGGGAGACGATGGGCCGGTAGTCCAGGTCGCGCGCGGCCCTGGCATCCACGAACGTGTGGTCCACGCAGGTCTGGACCACGGCGAAACGGTTGAAGTTCGATCTCGGGGCAAACACCACGGCAACGGCGGCAAGAGCATAGGCGAGCCGATACGGAATGGAGCGCCGCGGCACGGGCAGTCCCAGCTCCCGCAGGAAGGGCTCCATGAAGTCGAACAGGTTCTCCGCCGGGTAGTGGTCGCAGATGAAGTAGCACTGTCCGGCAACGGGTGATCCGGGAAAAAGGCGCTCCGCGGCCAGCACGTGAGCGTGCGCGACGTTTTCCGAGTACGCGTGGCTGAACCGCGCGGACCCGTCGCCCAGGCGCAGGGACACGCCGCGGCGCGCCATGCCGATGATGTTGCCCAGGTGGTACCTGTCCCGGGGTCCGTACATGCCTACCGGACGCAGGACGCAGGTCGCCAGGCCCGGCCCATTCGCCTCCAGGATCATCTTTTCCGCGACGATCTTCGACCTGCTGTACGCGTCACGCGGCAGTCTGGACGGATAGGGCAGTGACTCATCGCCATCGACGATGGGCTTCCTTCCGTCCACGACGACGTCCATCGAGCTCGTGTACACGAGACGCTGAACCCCGGCCGCGCGGCACGCCTCGATGACGATCCTGTTTCCACCGACGTTGACCTTTTCGTACACGGCGCGCGGCGTGCGCACGTCCCAGACCGCCGCGGCGGTCTGGATCACAGCGTCCATTCCCCGGCAGGCCTGGCGCACGACGGCGGGATCCCGGATGTCCCCGACCACCACGTCGCAGCGGGGATCGTCCAGCCGCTCGAGGTCGAGGACCCGTACCTCCCGGCCGCCGTCAATGAGCTGGCGCACGACCTCGTACCCCAACATGCCCGCCCCGCCCATGACGAGGCACCTGCGAAGCTCTGTCATACACGCAGCCGCGCGGCCACCCTGACGGTGACGGCGCCCTGGGGACAGGCGCGAACGCACTCCATGCAGCCGGTGCACAGGGACTGCCACAGCGGCGTGACGCGCCAGATCTCGGGATCGCAGGGGTTCGCCTGCCGGGCTCCAATGGTCTGGTGCAGGAGGAAGACAGCGGGAGCGCACGCGCGCAGGCAACGGCCGCAGGCGCGCGGGTCCACTCCGCGTCCGTCCCCACAGCGAGAGTAGTCCACCGTGATCCGTGTGCGCCTCCTCACGGTTCAGTACCGTCCGGAAACCGCGGGACGGTCAGCTCGCGGAACGAGGAACAGCGCCCCGGTGTCGCAGGCGTGCCGGCAGACACCGCAGCCGTAGCACGCTTCCTGGCTCACGCGCGGCACGCCGGTTTTCCGGTCGGCAGTGATGGCACCGAACGGGCAGCGCGCAACGCACTGCAGACAGCCCCGGCACAGGCCAGGGTGCAGGTCAGCCACGTACTCCGCCTTGTGGATGGACATGATGCCGAAGTCCAGGCGCGGACGGATCCCCGCGCACTCGGGGCTCTTGCAGGAGCAGAGGTTGTTGATGTAG